>JAQGHP010000149.1 GCA_028288775.1 Phycisphaerales bacterium
GGCGTCGGGGGTCTTGTTTGTGGCTTTGAGGATCGCGTCTGCCAGGCCCAGCGCGGTGCCGGAGGGGGCGTCTTTCTTGAAGCGATGGTGACCTTCGACGACTTCGATGTCGTAATCATCGCCCAGCAACTTGGCGACTTCGCCGGCGATTTTGAAAAGCACGTTGACCCCGAGACTCATGTTGGGGGCTTGCAGGATCGGGATGTCCGCCGCGGCCTGGTCGATGCAATCGTGGTCGGGGCTTTGCAGGCCGGTCGTGCCTATCACCAACGCGATGCCGCGGTCGCGGCAGGTCTTGAGCCAGTGCCGCATCGACGCCGGCGACGTGAAATCGATCAGCACCTGCGGCGTAGGCCTTAGGTCAAACGTGATCGGCACCCCGATCGCCCCGATGCCCGCCACCTCCCCCGCGTCCTTCGCCTGCGCGTCGTGATCGGGCCGCTCGATCGCGCCCAAAAGCTGGAAGTCCCCGGCCTCCCTCGCGAGCGCGACGAGCCGCTGGCCCATCCTTCCCGCAGCGCCGGTGATTGCGATTGATGTCATGGCGTTATCCATCCTTCCACGGCAAAGAATTGAACGCAGAGGCACTGAGGTGCAGAGAAAAAACTAGAGAAGTCGAACGCGCCGATCGCCGCCGCTCCCAAATATTGTCCCAAATTCTCTCCGCGTTTTCCCTCTGCGCCTCCGCGCCTCTGCGTTCAATCTGATTCACCGAGCCGCGGTCACCGCGCCCGAAAGCATTCGCGGGTCGCCCCCCATCGCGCGGAGAATGGCTTCCAGGCTGTCTTCCACCGGCACCGGCCGGTTCGACAGCCTGCCCTGCGGCGGCGAACTCGGAGCGGCCTCCTGCGCCGCCTTCATATCGATTCCCGTGTGATACTTCACCGTGACGTTCGGGTCCTTCAGCTCGTGGCCGGTGAGGATGCACACGACGGTTTCATCGGGCGAAATCACCTGCTTGTCGAGCAGGCGGCGCAGGCCGGCGACGCTCGCCGCACTGGCCGGCTCGCAGCCGAAGCCCCAGCGGGCGATCATCGCGCGGTGTTCGAGGATCTCGTCGTCCGTCACTTCCTCCACCACGCCGTCCATCGTGGCCAGCGCCCGCAGGGCCTTGGGCAGATTCACGGGATGGCCGATCTCGATGGCGCTTGCGACGGTGTGGGCGTGGATGTTGTTCTCGTCCATTGTCGCGTAAAAGCCCTGGACAACGGAGGCATCGTACCAATCGTTCTTCCAGCGCAGGCCCTGCTTCGTGTAAAGCTGGTAAAGCGTGTTCGCGCCGCTGGCATTGATGACGGCAAGGCGCGGGACTTTCTTGATCAGCCCCAGCTCCTTCAGTTCTTCGAAGGCTTTGGCAAACGCCGAGCAGTTGCCGAGATTTCCGCCGGGGACGATGACCCAGTCGGGCGCTTCCCAGTTGCGCGCCTCGAGGACGCGGTACATGATGCTTTTTTGGCCTTCCAGGCGGAAGGGGTTGACGCTGTTCATGAGGTAGATGCCCATCTGTGGGGCGTCCACCGCAACCTGCCGCACGCGCCGAAGGCAGGCGTCGAAATCGCCCTGGATTTGCAGCGTCAGCGCGCCGTAATCAAGGGCCTGCGAAAGCTTGCCGAGCGAAATCTTCCCGCTGCCGATGAAGACCACGCCCTGCATCTCGGCGAGCGAGGCGAACAGGGCGAGGCTGGCGCTGGTGTTGCCTGTCGAGGCGCAGGCGACGCGCTTCGCCCCAACCATCCGCGCGTGGGTGAAGGCCGCGGTCATGCCGTTGTCTTTGAAGCTGCCGGAGGGATTCAGCCCCTCGTATTGGAGCAGCAGGCTGCCGGCCTTCATGCCCATGTGCCGGGCGAGGATGTCGGCCTTCTGCAACTGCGTGCGCCCTTCGCCGACGGTGACAATGTCCTCTTCCGTCCGGTAGAACGGCAGCAATTCGCGGAACCGCCAGACGCCGGAAAAATCCGCTCGCCCCTCCGCTTCGGTCCCCTTGGTGCTCCAGCGGTGCTCGAAATAGCTCAGGCTTTTGAGCCGCGGCAACCGGTCCCAGTCGTATCGGATGTCCAGCAGACTCCCGCATTTCGCGCAGGAGACGTGGACTTCATCAACGGCGTATCGCGCGCCGCAGACGGGGTTCATGCATTGCTGGAAAGCCACGTCATTCATCGTGGGTAGAAGGTAAGAGGATCGGCGGGAAAGTCAAAGCGGGCTTCGCCGGTCGTGGGTAAGTTTGGAAACTCCGTTGGGTGCACAGGTCGGCGTACTCGCCTCGTTGTTCCACGCATCTTTCCGACTCCGCCGGAACCTACTAGCTCCTCATCCTAATCGTCCGTACACTTCTTCCTCTTTCTCCCAATTCTCATTCCGTCTAATTGAGAGCGGGCGCGGCGGGCATTGCGTCGGCCGCCCGTTGCCCATCGCGCGCCGGATTGGGGCAATTCATGGGCAATCGGGGCAAAAAGAGGGGAAATTTATCACAATATTGCCTCTAATTTAGCTTGCAAAACGATATGAGAAGAGATGTGAAATGAATTCTCGTAAGTTATTTCCAGATCAATGCTTGCGTAGGAAAATGCGACCCGCGGCCCGGGAGCCCATTGCCCATCATTGCCCATGATTGCCCCGATTTTGGCCTTTGCAGAAATGGGCAATGGGGCTTCACCGCCACACATCGGTAATGGGTCAGTTCGAAAAGTCCGCCGGGTGCCACAGACCCGCTCTCCTTCATGTGTTGATGCTGACCGGAAATCCCTCCCGTTCCACGGCGTCTTCTTGAGGCTCTCCATCGGCAGTGGCAATTATTCTTTTCGGCACGAGCAGGATCAAAGGCAGGATCAGCGCGTACACAACCGTGGTCACGATGACGCAGTAAATGAATCCATACTTCGGGCTGCTGCTGTAAATTCTTGAGCCCAGCAGATCGCCGCCGCGGGAGGAAAGCGCGAGCACGCCGTCTACCATCATCATCAAAGTCCCCTGGAGGCCCGGCGGACAGGACCGCATCGCCAGATCAATGTACGCAGCCGCTGCGATCCCGCCCATCAGGCCGATCGGCACCGCCATCACCAGCGCGAGGTTCGCCGAGTGGATGAACGCAAATGGCACCATCTGCGGCACGGCGACGATCGTTCCCCACCAAAGCAGCTTTCGCAACGACACCCTCTTGCAGAGAAAGCCGTAAAGCAAAAATGTGGGAATGAACGCCGCCGAAAAGATGCCGCTAAAATACGAGAAAACGGCATCCGACGCATGCAGCACGTCGGTCAAATAGAATTGAAGCGGGGTTGCCATTCCCGGGCCAAAGTTCCACATAAAGTTGATGAGCACCGCGGGATAAATGGCCCGGTGCTTCACGAGCCGCAGAAGGTCCTGCACGAAATTCGTCTTCCGCGCCTCCGGCGAATCATACGCGTGAGTGAAGACGGCCCGCGGCTTCGCAAGCCCGATCGCGGCGACGCAGAGAGCGAACCCCGCCACGATAAAGTAAGTCGTGTTCGGCCGCAGATGGTCGGAGATGTACCCCGATGCGAACGCCCCCGCGATCGCCGGGAACGCCATGACGATGTTCCACACCGCGGTGAGGCGGCCGGACATGAGTTTTTCCTGGCCGATCAGCGCGATCAACCCTTGAAAGGCCGCCAGAAGGAACCGCGAAAGTAACATTGCGGCCAGCATTCCGACCAGCATTCCGCGGAAGGAAAGATGCGCCCAGCCGAGCACGAGGAAAACGATCGCGGTGGCCGGCGCGAAAATGAGGAAGTAGCCGCGGTCGCGCAGGCCCAAGGGGCTCCATTGGTCGCGGATAAGCCCCGCGACAAACGCCAGGTAAACGGGAATGGCAGTGACCAGGCGGAAGATCGAGATTTGCGTGGCCGTGGCGTGTAACTGGTTTTTCAGCAGGTAGGTCGTCTGAATATCGACCAATAGCCCGGCGGGAGTGGCCAGGTAGATGAACAGCGTCAGCGATGCAAAATAGAGGAAAGTCTGCCGGGTGCTTTGCTGGGCGTTCGGACCGGAAGCGTCGAGCATGGCGAGAGCATAACACGCAAGGCAGGAATATCAGGCAGATTTTCGGATGCCGTGACATGGAGCGGGCTGCGCGACCGCGAGCCGGGACCGTCGCGCGGGAAGGCGCAACGAGGGATCGCTGGATTTCAGTCGACCCCGGCGCTAGATTGGTCGCCGTGGAAGCGGGCGCCTTGCAAGGCAAATCCATCGTCATCAT
>JAQGHP010000185.1 GCA_028288775.1 Phycisphaerales bacterium
GCTGCCATTGCAGGCTAAAAGCCTGCACCACAAAGCGCCTAATCGCGCACGGCCATTTAGTTTGTAGGGTGGGTGTACTCGCCCACCGTTTCGGATTCGACGGTGGGCGAGTACATCCACCCTACGCCAGACCATACCTAGCCATTCGCGCGCGGGGCGCGACTTTTCAGGCTGCAAATGCAGGCTGAAAGCCTGCACCACAAAAGGGGACGGCATGCGGCCATTCAGCGCAGCGGCAGATCAGTAAGCGTAAACGGAACGGCCGCCTCCGAAGTTTCCGCGGGCGCGTCCCATTCCACGCGGCTGGGCGCACCGCCCCACGACACCCGCAGCTCCGCGGCGTCTCGTCCGCGGTTAATTGAAATTTGCTTGCATTGCACCGGACCGCCTGATGCGTCGAACGCGCGCAGGCGGCCCGCTTGCATGGACCGCACGAGCGGCTCAAGCTCGAGCGACGTCGTCCTCAGGGAAATCCGCAACCCCATCTCGTAACCCTCGCCCACCCGCGCGGTGGAAAGCAGAACACACCGGAAATCCCCCGCGTCCAGCGCCACGTCCTTCGCGGCCAGCAGGTCCGCATCGCCCCGCCCGGCGGGGTACCGCACCGTATGCGGACGCGCGACCGCAACACGCGCGACGCCGCCACACCGCGCGATATGGGTTGCTGTCTCACCGGGCGACCGGACCGTTGCGGTGAACGCGTAACCGTTCGCGCGGAGCACGGCGTCGAAGAGTTGCGCCGGGAGAAGGGATTCACCGTTCTCGCCATCGGCGCGGTCGATCTCCATGTTTTGTGAATCGCGGGCGAACATCAGCCGCGGCTCGGGGAATACGTCAACGTGTACCTGCGCTCCCGACGCATTGCGCTGGCTGGTGTGGCGGAAGGCCTGGCCGACGACGAGAAATCCGCCGCTCGCCACCGCCCGACGCCCGTTGCCCGAAGGGTCAGGCAGTGCGAGCGCCCACCCCGCCGAATCCGTCCGCACCTCCAGCCCGCACGCCTCGGTCGCGGCAAGCAGGGTCTCCCAGAACGACTGACGATCGCAATCGAGCGTGACGGCCGGCAGCGTGGCGGTCTCCAACAGCCCCGGCGGATCGAAGCGAAGCGTCGCACCGGCCTGTGACGCAATTTCCTTGAGCGCCTCCCGCGCGGCGGCCTGTTTGAGATGAAGCGTGATCATGGTGGGGCGTGTGGCGATGCGCAAAAGAATCATGCGGGCCTGCGTCCGCAGGTCGGCATCCGCGCTTTCCGCTTCGAGCCGCTCGAGACTGGGGCGTGCAGTTTCGCCGAGCTGTACGAGCCGCTTCTGCGCGGCCATGCGCTCGGACCACACATCGGAGCCGAGCTGCGCGATAAGCGGCGCGAGGTCATCGGCCGGCGCGGTCGCAGGACCGGGTCGTACTATCTGGCCGGGTTGTGTTTCGCCAGCGCAGTGCGCTTGCCGCTCCGCTGCCGTAGACACCAGTGCGAGCGCCGCGCAGCCCAGCAAAAATGCCAAACAGCGCCGCCTGCGTGTGCGATGTTTGGCTCGTTCGTTCATGCCTGGGCAAATTCCCGTTATAGTGGACGCAGCCTCGTGCGATCGTGTTTGAATCGCCGCGCGGCCCGCCGTATTGTGGTATTCAGGCGAAAGGAGTGCAATGCGAATCGTTCGCTTCATCTACGCGGGGCAGGTGCATCTGGGGCAACAGGTGGACGGCGAGCACGCGCTGCACATCGAGGGAGAGTTGTTCGGCCCGCATCGCGTGAGCGACCGGCGGCTGCGCATCGAAAAACTGCTCTCGCCGCTGATCCCCACCGACATCCTCTGCATCGGCCTCAACTACCGCGAGCATGCCGCCGAGAGTGGTTCGCCGATCCCGCAAAACCCCATGCTGTTCATCAAGGCGGGCAACGCCCTGAATAACCCGTACGACCCGGTCTACGTCCCACGCCGCAGCAGCCAGATCGATTATGAGGGGGAACTGGCCGTGGTGATTGGGAAAACCGCCCGGCACGTGAGCCGGGACGACGCCCTCTCTTATGTCTTTGGCTACACCTGCTCCAACGACGTCACCGCCCGCGATTGGCAGCGCGACAAAAACCTGGGCGGCGGCCAGTTCGCCCGCGGGAAAAGCTTCGACGGCTTCGCCCCCTTGGGCCCGTGCATCGTCACGCGCGACGAAATTCCCGATCCCAATCACCTTCGCCTGCGCACGACCCTCAACGGCCAGGCAATGCAGGAAAGTACGACCGCCGATATGATTTTCGACGTGCCCGCCCTCATCGAAAGCCTGAGCAGCACGATGACGCTAAGGCCCGGCGCGGTAATCCTCACCGGCACGCCCTCGGGCGTCGGCTTCGCCCGCAACCCGCCCGTCTGGATGCGGGACGGCGATACGGTCGCCGTGGACATTGAGCGAATCGGTCGATTGGAGAATCCGGTGCGCAAGGAGCCGGAATAGCTCATCTCCTTCTCCCTCCCAGGGGGCAGGAGCATACAATTCCTGTGGCCGCACCAACGGTTGGCGATTACACTTGTCTAGGCGGTAGCGATTCAAAGCTTTGCACCAATGATGCCGGTCCGCGGAGAGCGCTCATGAAAAGCCCCTCGCTGCTTGTGTGGAGTTTGCTGGCGATCCCCGGGTTCGCGCTTGGCGACGTGGTGCATCTCAAGGACGGCTCGCGCCTCGAAGGGGAAATCCGGCGCGCCGGCGACGAGTACCTGGTCACCGAGCAGGGGGGAAAGGTCACGCGCGTCCCCGTCGAGAAAGTTGGGTCGATCGAAGTCAAACCCCAGGTCGGCGACGACGCGGCGATGGGCCGCCTCCACTCCCTCCGGCGGGCCGCGGAAAATCTCTCCGACTTCAAGCAAATCCTCGAACGCTACAAAACCTTCATCGACCAGAATTCCGGAACACC
>JAQGHP010000206.1 GCA_028288775.1 Phycisphaerales bacterium
CGACGTCTACTTCTTTGGCAGCGCCGATTGGGTCCAGACTTCGCAAAGCGCGACGGCGGCCCAGTGGGTCGGTAGTTTCCTGGCGAAAACCGGTGACACCGCCGACGGGTCGATCAGCGCCACGGACCGCGCCCAGCTTCTGGCCCTGACCTTGCCCGACACCGTCACCGTGGCAGACGCCAACGCCTTCCTCGATCGCTGGAACCGCACGGTTGCGTACGCCGATCAGGGCATCTTCACCACCGCACAGGTCCCCGCCGGTCAGAGCACGGATTTCATCGACGAAAATAACCTGGCCCAGATGGCTTTGCAGGCGAGCGATGCGTTGCTTTCCAGCCAGGGGGACGGATACACCGACCCCGTCGCCGAGCTACACGCACAGTTGGCCCAGTTCATCAACACCATCAACGACAATAGCGTCTGCGCGTCGATCAAGCTCGAGATCGACCAGACCGCCACGCTCACCCGCTCGGCGTTCAATGGCACCCTCCAGATCACCAACCACGAAACCTCCGGACCACTGAGCAACATTCAACTGGACATCCACGTCACCGATGCCAACGGCAATCCCGTCAACGGAAAGTTCTTCGTCTCCTCCCCCACGCTCGGCGGACAACTCACGGGCGTTGACGGCACCGGCTCGATCCCCGTCGGCGGCAGCGGGAGCGTCAGCTATATCTTCATCCCCACCGAAGACGCCGCCCCCGTGACCCCATCCCTCTACTTCATTGGCGGCACGTTCAGCTATCTCGACCCGGACAGCGGAAGCGAAGTGGTCACGCCCATCTATCCGTCCGCGATCACTGTCTATCCGCAGGCCAAGCTGCAACTCAACTATTTCCTGCAAAAGGATGTCATCGGCGACGACCCTTCGACCCCCGACGTCGAACCCAGCGAGCCGGCCGTTTTGGGCGTGCTGGTGAAGAACATTGGCGGCGGCACCGCCCAGCAGATGAGCATCACCACGGCGCAGCCGCAGATCGTCGAAAACGAGAAGGGGCTGCTGGCGAACTTCCAGATCATCGGCACGCAGGTCGGCACGCAGGCGGTTTCGCCTTCGCTGACCGTCAACTTCGGCGACATCAACCCCGGACAGGTAGGCGACGCGAAGTTCCTGCTTCTCTCCTCGCTCCAGGGCGAGTTCCAGGATTTCTCCGCCACGTTCACCCACGGCGACGCCTTGGGCGGATTGGACACGAGCCTCATCGACAGCGTGCAAACCCACGAGCTGACTCACGCCGGCGCATTCGTCTTCCCCGGAAGCAGCGGGGAAACCAGCTATCTGGTCAACGACATCCCCGACCCTTTGAGCATGCCCGATGGCGTTTACCTCTCCAACGGCTCGACCGCGCCGGTCAATGCCGCCACTAACATCGCGGTAAGCGGCTCGGTCTCGAACAGCAATGCGGGCGTCCACGTGAGCGCCACCGTCTCCAGCGGTTGGACCTGTCTTCAGCTCCCCGATCCCGGCGCTGGATACGTGCTGAACAAGGTCGTCCGGTCCGATGGAACGGTCCTTCCCGTCAGCGACATGGCCTGGACCACCGACCGCACCATCGCCTCGACCGGAAAAGCCGTCGTCGATAACGAGCTCCACATCCTCGACCTCAACAGCACCGGCTCGTACACCGTCTTCTATCGCCCCGTCAATGCGACCGCCCCGGCGGTCGTATCACTGCAGCCGATCACCAGTCCACAAACCGGCGCGATCAACTCGGTGGACGTCACCTTCAATGAACCGATCGACCCCGCAACCTTCGACTGGCACAACGTCACGCTGAGCCTCAACGGCGGCTCCAATCTCATCACCTCCGCCGTCAGCATTACGCAGGGCTCGGCCACCACCTTCACCATCCACAACCTCGCCCCGCTTACCGGCAATCCGGGCAATTATTCGATGACCGTCTCCGCCGGTGGCGTCAGCGATTTCTTCGGCGACACCGGCGCGGGCTCCCTCTCGCAAACGTGGGCCACCGGCACCGGCGTGCCCGTCGTCGTCAGTGTCGGCGCGGGCGATCCGGCTCTGCGCAATGCGGCTGTCGGAAATGTCGTCGTTGTCCTCAGTGAAGCCATCGTGCCGTCTTCGTTCGATTATCACGCACTGACGCTTACCCGCAACGGCGGGTCCAACCTCATCACCTCCGCCGTCACCGTCACCCGTGTGGACGACACCACCTACACCATCGGCGGACTCTCCGGCCTGACCGCCAACGACGGAAGCTACGTACTGAGCGTCAACGCCAGCACTTTGGTTGACGGCATGGGCCACGGCGGGGTCGGCGCGCTCTCCGAGCAATGGGTCACCAGCACCGTCAGCCCCACCATTGCCACGCTGCAACAAGCCAGTCAGTCGCCCCGCAGCATCATTGTTCCTACGCTCGATGTCACCTTCTCCGAGCCCATCGACCCGGCCACCTTCACCTGGCAGTCGATCAACTACTCGAAGCAGGGCGGCCCCAACCTGATCGACAGCTCGATCACCATCAAACAGCTTTCGCCCACGAAATTTGAGGTCGGAAATTTCAATCACCTGATTGCCCCGGTGGATGGCGACTACAAGTTCACCGTCAGCGCCGCCTCCGTTCGCGATCTCTACGGCAACCTGGGCACCGGCACGGCCTCGGCCGCGTGGACGCTCGACACCACCGCCCCCGCCGCCCCCACGAATCTCGCCGTCTCGCCCGACAACGGCGCATCCCCGAGCGACGACGTGACCGATACCGGCGACATCACGCTCACCGGCACCGTCTCCGAACCGGGCCTGCGGGTCGAAGTGTACGACGGCCTTTCCACCAAGCTGGCGGATGCCGTCGTTACCGGAACGACGTTTGCCGCCGCCCTCACGCTCGGCCCCGGCGTACATTCGCTACGGGTCTATTCCGTCGATCCCGCCGGCAACCTCTCGCCGAGCACCACTCTCAGTGTCGAGATTGACGCGACGCCGTTGTCAGCCACGTTCGCCCCGGTCGTGCAGACCGGTTCGCAGCCCGTCGCTTTCGCGCAGCTCACCTTCACCAAGGCGTTGGATCCCACAACGTTTGACTATCACAGCCTCACGCTCAGCATGAATGGCGGGCCCAACCTGCTCGACGGCAGCGTCACCATCCAGCACCTCTCCGGAAACACCTACGAGATCGACGGCCTGGCGTCGCTGACATCCGCCCTCGGGCAGTACCAGCTCAGTCTCAACCCCAACAGCGTGAAAGACCTGGCCGGCGACACTACCCTCGCGCCGATCAGCGTTTCCTGGCAGATCGCCCCGCCGATCCAAGCCGCGTCGTTCAGCAACCTCAGCGCATCGCGCTCGATCTTCTTCGGCATCCCCTCCACGATTTTCTCCGGCAAGATCGCCGGCATTTCCACGCTGCCTGCCGCGGGGGAAACCGTCGGAATCACCATCAACGGCGTTACCGTGCAGGCCATCGTGAATGCCCAGGGGAACTTCGCCGCGTCCTTCAATACCGCGTCGCTTCCGGCCTCCGCGACGCCTTACACCGTCACCTACAGCTACGCCGGCGACGCCAAGCTCGCCAGCGCCATTGAGGGCGCGACCACGACCGTCACGGTAAACAAGTCGATTCCGATCGTAAGCCTTTCAGCGCCCGCCGGTGGATTGACATACGACGGCTCGGCGGACGTGACCAACGGGTTCGTGTTCGCACTGGCCGGTTTTGTCGGAGCGCCAGCGCCGACCGGGCCTGTCACGATCGTCTTCTACGTCGGCGCGACGCCGACCGGCACGCCCCTCGCCTCCCCGCCCATCAATGCGGGCACGTACACTGCCGTCGCCACCTACGGCGGGGACAACAATTACACCGCCGCACAAAGCAGCCCCCTGACATTCCTGATCAACCGCGCCAACGCCGTGATTCACGTCACGGGATATAACGTTAATTCCGACGGCTCATCCCACACCGCTGTCGGAACCGCCACCGGGGTGAATGGCGAGAACCTCGCCGCCGACCTCGATCTCAGCGGCACCGTCCACACCGCGCCCGGCACCTACACCGACAACTGGGCCTTCGACCCATCCGGCAACTACAACAGCGCCAGCGGCACCGTCACCGACGTCATCACCTCGAACGTCGCGGTCGCGCCCAACGTAAGCGTGACCGACCCGGGCGGGACCTACAACGGGAATCCCTTCGCCGTCACCGCGGCGTCCGTGAAGGACCCGAATAGCGCGCAGCAGATCGCCGGGTTCGGCGACCCGACCCTTTCCTACACCTATTACCAGAACACCGGCACCATCCAGAACCCCGTCTGGTCGCCCCTGCCCGGCGCTCCGATCAACGCGGGCAGTTACGAGGTGATCGCCCACTACACGAGCAATAATTCCAGCTACACCAGCGCCGACAGTGCGGCCGACCTGTTCACCATCGCCAAAGCAAGCGCGACGATCGTCGTACATGGCTACAGCGGGAACTACGACGGATTAGCCCACGGCGCAACCGGCACCGCCACCGGCGTCCTCGGCGAGGACCTGGGCACCCTCCTCCACCTGGGCAGCAGCTTTACCGACTTCCCCGGCGGCACGGCCAACTGGACCTTCGACGGCAATCCGAATTACAACGCGGCCGCCAATTCCGTGCAGATCGTCATCGCCAAAGCCACCGCCCAAGTCACCGTCACGCCGTATTCGGTTGGTTATGACGGAAAGATTCACACCGCCGGCGGATCGGCGACGGGCGTCAAGGGCGAAAACCTCACCGGCTTACTCGATCTCGGCGGCACGACCCATACCCACGCCGGCACGTACATCGGCGACGCCTGGAGCTTCGCCGGCAACGTTGACTACAACCCCGCCTCCGGCACCGTCAGCGATAACATCGCTCAGGTGAACGCAATCCTCAGCTTCAGCGGCGCGACCGGCACATACAATGGTTCTGGCCATGCCGCCACCGACTCGGCCGCGGGAGTAGAATCGCCCACGGCGCAGGACCTCACCCCGCTGCTGCACGTTTCCTACAAGAACCTCGCCGACAACAGCTTTAGCAACTCGGCGCCGGTTCATGCCGGGAATTACGAGGTGTTCTACTCCTTCGACGGGAACACGGACTACGTGGCCGTGAGCCTCACCGACGCGACGGCACAGGTTTCGATCGCGCCCAAAACGCTGACCGCCTCGATCATTGGCGATCCGACCAGGCCATACGACGGCGGGGTTGGCGCGATTCTCGGCTCTTCCAACTTCCAGATCTTCGGACTCATTGGCACCGAGAATTTCACGGTCACCCAACCGACAGGAACCTACAACAGCGCCCACGTGCTCGCCGCCAACCTGGTGACCGCGAGCCTGAGCCTCGGCGACTTCGCGGCCGGCCCCGGCGTCCTGGCCGGCGACTACGCGTTCCCGACCACCGCCAGCGGGCCCGGGCACATCGGGACTGCCGCCTTCATTTATCAAATCGCCAACGACATCCAGACCTACGGCCACGCCGCGAATCTGTCGGCGGACCTGGGCACTTCCATCGCCACGGGAGTGAACGGCCAATCGCTCGGCATCCTTTACAACAGCACCGGCGACACCGCCATCGCGCACGCCGGCGGCTATCCCATCACCGGCGCGCTGGCCGATGGGACCGGGTTGATCTCCGACTATGCCGTGACGCTCAAGCCCGGCTCCCTGAACGTTAAGAAGGCGGATGCGACGATCAACCTCCAGAGCTATGACGTCCCCTCTGACGGCAATCCCCACACTGCCACCGGCTCCGTCACGGGTGTGTTCAATGAGGCCCTCGCCGGCCTCGAC
>JAQGHP010000244.1 GCA_028288775.1 Phycisphaerales bacterium
GGGTTGTAATACTCCACCGGCAACACCGGTAGTGGCAGCGCTGCCCCACTCCCGAACAGCGCGGGCACGTTCGCCGCGAGGGTCCACTGAGGCATCCCCGCCTGCCAGACGAGGTCCGCCGGCCGAACCTGCCCCGCCGCCGCCATCTGCTGCAATTGCGCCAGCGGCACCGGCCCCTGCTGCGCCCCGCCCTGCGAGAAGTACCATGATGTGTCGCTCATGGGCGTCCAAAATACCGCCGGACCGCAGGAAAGGAAAAGGGCACGGGAACCAACGCGGTGGACCAGATCGAAAACCCCGCACCGTTTTGATGGCCCGCCCCCAGCCCCGGAGGGGCGAAAGACCTTAGCCCACGGCGTGAGCCGTGGGTTGTGATCGTAGCAGATGCAACCAGCCCCGGAGGGGCGTAAGAAGCGCACGAGTGCAGAGGGCCAATGCAAAATGCAAAATGCAAGACTCAAAATGCAAAATGCGAACTCAAAATGCGGAGCGGCGGGAGGGTGGACCTTCGGTCCGACCGCGACGCGGTGAGGGTAGTTCACCGCATTTCATTTTGACTTTTGCATTTTGCATTTTGCATTTTGCACTTTGCATTCATTTCCCAACCACGTTTCGTTCGCGTGTCGGTTTCCGGGCTCTCACCCGACGCCCAGCTCCGCAAGAAGCTGCTGTCCCGTTGCATCTGATCGGTAGCTGACATCCGCCAGCACCCAGCCGTGCGCGCCGTCGTTGAGGACGCACCCGCAGAAATCGCATGCGTTGGACGCACCGCCGGCGGCGGGCGCGCCGCAGTTGGGACAGTGGGCCGAAGAGATGCCCTTGCCCGCGTCCGTCTTCGCCCCCGGTTGACGCCACAGGATCAGCAGCGAGAAGATTGTCTGGTCCCCCGCCGACGCCCGCGGCGGCTGCCCAGACGACGCGACCATCAGCGTGCCCGTCCAACGCACCTCGACCACCGCCCGCTCGCCCTGCCCATCGCTGAGCACGCCCATCAGGTTCACCGCGCCCACCGCGCACTTGCCGTAGAAGCTGCGCTGGCCGCCCTGGGCCGGCCGCAGTTGCGGGCCGTAGGTCTGGCAGAACGGCTCGGAGGCCATCTTCCTCAACGGGTCAATCTTCCCCACTCGGTCGGCGGTCGCCTTCCTCCAGAACATCACCGACGCCCGGTCTTCGATTTCCACCGCGTTAAAGTCCGGGTCGCTGGCGCGAGCCGCCTCGACACCCGGCTCGGAGCCGTGGCGTTCGCCCTCCCACTCGGATTCCTGCGTGATCTCCGAGAGCACCCAGTCGTATTCGCCGCTGCGGAGCAGGGCCTTGCAGTGCGTGCAATTCGCGGCCTGATTCATCTCGACGGGCGCACCGCAGTTGGGGCAGTTGCCTTCGATAAGGCCCGCGCGGTTGGCCTGCGTGAGCGCGCCACGCCGACGGAGGAACGACCAGACTTCCACGAACTGTTCCGGCGCCGCGGAGCCGGAGATGCGTTTGCCGTCAACGAGGGAAACGCGGTAATCCGAAGCGGACGCGCGGATGCGGACGGAGAGCTCGTCGAACAACCCATCCGAGCGCAATTCGGCGATTGCGGCGTCATGGACCTGCACGCCGTCCATCTGGTCGCGCCAGCCCTCGGCCTTCTGCTCGGCGAATTGCAGCAGGAATCGCTCGTACACGCCGTCGGAAATGAATGGCCGGACGGTTTCGAGCTTCTGCGCCGACCACGCGTCTTGAATCTTGCCGAAAGCGACGCGAACGCGCTGGTAAAACGCGGCTTCGTCGAAATTCGGATCGTGCTGTCGCACGCGGGCGATCGCGTCCGCCTTGCTCGATGGGTCGAGTGTGGAGGGGGGCGAATAGACGATGCCGCCACCCGCGGAGGAATTGCTGCGGCGGAAGTATATGAAAACGACGACCACGAGAATGAGAACCGGAATCCCGACGGCCGGATAATGGAACAGGAGTTGAAAGACAAGCCAGATCAGGCCGCCGTCCCCACCCCCGCCTCCGCCGCCTCCACCACCACCCCCGTGCCCGCCACCCCCGCCACCCGATCCATGATATCCCTCGCCACCCCCGGCCCGACCGAAGGCGTGATCGGGGAAAACCAGCAGCAAAATTGCGACGGTTAGCAGGCCGACGATCGGCAGAAGGTTCCTCAGCCGGATGCGTGTATTGCGCATGGAGAGCATCTTACCGCCGCGGGCGCGGGCAACAAACGATTTCCGAATCAAGGCGCGGCACTGCAGTCCCGTGGCATGGGCGGCCCGCCCATGTCTGGGCCAGCTGGGAGCCTTCTCCCTCTCCTATCAACAGAGGCCACAGAGAAGAGCGGAGGAAATCCATGCCTGGAAAGGCGAGGATTTCCCTCTGTGCCCTTTGTGGCCTCTGTGGCCTTTGTGATTTTGAAGCGGCAGACATGGGCGAGCCGCCTATGCCACGGCAATCGCCCCCATCTGTGTCCATCTGTGGCGACCAAGTCTTTCCCGTTCTCCGGGTCGAAACGTTTCCCCCTTTTCTAACCCGTTCGTGCTTTCCTCCGCCGGCGAAACTCGGGTATCCTTTGGCTGTCCCTTGTAGCAAAGGAGCCAAACCCATGGGCATCTTCAGTCATCAGCTCATCGACATTATCGAATGGATCGACGACACGCGCGACACGATGGCCTGGCGCTTCCCGCGCTATGAGAATGAGATCAAGAACGGCGCGAAGCTGATCGTGCGCGAATCGCAGGTCGCCGCGTTCATCACCGGCGGCAAGCTGGGCGACGTCTTTCAGCCCGGCACGTACACGCTCACCACGCCCAACCTGCCGATCCTCTCCACCCTCATGGGCTGGAAGTATGGCTTCGAGAGCCCGTTCAAGGCCGAGGTGATTTTCGTCTCGACGCGCACCTTCACCGACCGCAAGTGGGGCACGAAAAACCCGATCATGCTCCGCGACGCGGACTTCGGCATCGTGCGCCTGCGGGCCTTTGGCACCTTCGCCATCCGCATCACCAACCCCGGCAACTTCATTAAGCAGATCGCGGGGACCAATCAGCAGTTCTCGCTGGAAGACCTCGACACGCAATTGCGCGATATGGTCAGCGCCCGCTTCGCGGACGCGCTGGGCTCCAGCAAGATCGCCGCGTTGGATCTGGCGGGGAATTATGAGCAGATCGGCCGGTACATCTGCGGGAAGATCGAGAACGACTTCGAGCAGTTCGGCCTGCAGATCGCCAACTTCTTCGTTGAAAACATCTCGCTGCCGCCCGAGGTGGAAGCCGCGATCGACAAGCGTTCGAGCATGGGCGCGATCGGGAACCTTGGCGCGTACACGCAATACCAGACCGCCAACGCCATCCCCGAAGCCGCAGCCAATCCAGGCGGCCTGGGCGCGGCCGGGGCGAGCCTGGCCATGGGCATGCAGATGGGCAACGCCATGTCGCAAGGCCTGCAAAACCCGCAAACCGTCGGCCCCGCGGGCCCGCCGCCGTTGCCCAAGCAGGCGAGCTATTACGCCGCGATCAACAACCAGCAGTCGGGGCCGTTTGATTTGTCCGCCCTGCATGACAAGGTGGTGACGGGCTCTTTCAGCCGCGACACGCTGGTCTGGGCGACGGGAATGCCGGGCTGGGTTCCGGCGTCGAATGTGGCGGAGCTAGCGCCGCTGTTCAAGGACGCTCCGCCACCGATTCCGCCGAAGGCATAATCTACGTTATCCCTTCAAACGGCGTCGTCTTTTACAAGGCGAAAGAGAAAAAATGGGGAAGGGGAAAGCTAGGATCTTTGCTATTCGGCGTCGCCTCGCCACGTTCCTGTCCGCGCTGTCCCTGGCGCTCTGCGTTGCAACTGCGATCGTGTGGGTGTGGAGCTACATGTGGCAAGATGGGGTGCGGGTTTCCGCCGGGTTGTTAACCACGGGAGTGGGATTCGGGGGTGGACAAGTGGCGATTACCGCAATCATCGAAGCACCGAGCAGTTCAAGACGCCCGAACGGTCACATAGACTGGGATCAACGCCCCGGCGGAGCCGCCATAACGGACGCAATCGATTCCGACCAACCAGGGCAGTGGGCAAAACTTGGCTTCGGATATATCTGGGATTCGCCGACGTTCGGCACGCGCATGTTCGCGATCGTAGTGCCATGCTGGTTCGTGCTGCCGGTATTGGCGATCCTCCCGGCCCTCACTGTTCGCCGCATCCTGCGGCGCAAGCATGACTCCGGCTCTTGTGGCAACTGCGGCTACGATCTCACCGGCAACACCAGCGGCACGTGCCCCGAATGCGGGACCAAAACGAAAGGCGCCGCCGCGTACGCGCCAGCGAATGAAGCGATGTAGGGTGGGTGTACTCGCCCACCATGTGACCTCAACCGGTGGGCGAATACACCCACCCTACATGTTGTCCTCGACGCGATTCGCCCGAGCACAGCACACCGACGATTCGCGGCTCTACTCTCACCCCGGCCCTTTCCCCGCAAGCGAGCGGGAGCAATCTACTCTCGGATCTCCCCCGTCCGCGTAATCGTGCAGGACTTCAAATCGATCGCCTTTTCCCACAAGTCCAAATGCACATGCCC
>JAQGHP010000250.1 GCA_028288775.1 Phycisphaerales bacterium
AGCTGCTGGCTTACCTGACGAAAACCGGAGTGCCGTGGGCCATCGCAACCAGCGGCAGGGCCGACAGCGCCCGGCCCGCGCTGGCGGCGCTGGGAGTCGCTCCCAACGCCCCCGTCGTCACGCGCGACATGGTCGCCCACGCCAAACCCGACCCGGATTTGTTCCTCGCCGCCGCAAAGCTCGTCGGCGTGCCGATCGAATCCTCCATCGTTCTGGGCGACAGCGTGTGGGACCTGCTGGCCGCCCGCCGGGCCCGGGCGCTGGGCGTCGGACTGCTCTCCGGCGGATACGGGCAGGACGAGCTGGAACGCGCCGGCGCCTACCGCGTGTATCAGGACCCCGCCGACGTTCAGAACCATCTTGACGAATTGGGAATTCGCCTCTCGCAATAACCGTTTCTCCGCACGCCCCGACAATAAACTTGTTTGCTTTCGCGTGACGGCAATTTACCATCGACGCCCATGTCAACCGCGCTCTTCCTTAACCTGCGGCACCAGCTCCTGGCCGCTATCGCCCTCGCTCTCATCACCACCATGACACACGCCGCCCCTGCATCCGTTCCGCCCCCCGGCGTGGACAAGCTCCCGCCGATCCCGGAACTTCCCGATCCGTTCAAATTCAACGACGGCTCGCGCGTCAGGACCAAGGCGGATTGGGAGAAGCGCCGCGCCGAGATCAAGGACCTCGTCCTCGGTTACGAGTACGGCCACCCCGCCCCACCGGCGGGCAACGTCGTTGCGAAGGAACTGTCGAGCAAGGACGATGAAACGCTCCACGCGACCGTCAAGCAGCTCGTGCTGACGATGGGGCCGGACCACAAGATTTCCACGAAGCTCGAGCTGACGATTCCGGCCGGCAAGGGGCCGTTCCCGGTGATTGTGAAGGGCGATTTGTGCTGGGGGAAGGTGAAGCCGGAGATCATCGCCGAGGTGATTAAACGCGGCTACGTGCTGGCCGAGTTCGACCGCACCGACATCGCCGCCGACAAGGCCGACAACCGCACCACCGGCGTCTACGCCGCGTATGGCGACCAGTATGATTGGGGCTGCCTCTGCGCCTGGGCGTGGGGCTTCGGCCGCGTGGTCGATTACCTCGTGACGCAGGATATCATCGACCAGAGCAAGATCATCGACACCGGCCACTCCCGCGGCGGCAAGGCCGCGCTGCTCGCCGGGGGGCTCGACGAGCGCGTCGCCCTCACCGTCCCCAACGGCTCCGGGGCCGGCGGCGCGGGCTGCTTCCGCGTCGCCCCGCCGAAAACTGAAACGCTCGAAATCGTCATCACCCACTTCCCCTTCTGGTTCCAACCCAACTTCAACCAGTTCATCGGCCACGTCGACCAGCTCCCCATCGACCAGCACGACGTGCGGGCCTTGGTCGCCCCCCGCGCCCTCTTCACCACCGACGCCCACGGCGACGTCTGGGCCAACGCCCCCGGCACCCAGGAAACCTACCTGGCCACCAAGGAAGTCTTCGATTTCCTCGGCGCTGGCGACAAAATCGGCCTGAGCTACCGCCAGGGCGGCCACGAACAAGACGCCGAGGACTTCGCCGCGTTGCTCGACTTCGCCGACCAGTTGTTCTTCAAGAAAACCCCGGCGCGGAAGTTCGACGTTCTGCCGGTGCCGGACGCTCCAAAGCATTTCAGTTGGACCGCGCCAAAAGCAGAAAAGTGAGCCGGGCGGAATTACTCCCATGTAGGGTGGGTGTACTCGCCCACCGTTTATCGCACGTTCAACCCACACGAAAGACGGTGGGCGAGTACAACCGCCTATATCTGCCGGTCACGCGGCCCTGGCAGGGACCACACCCTCCACAGCGTTGGTACCAACCGCGCCGGCGACGGGGGAAAGGATTCGAAGCCCGGCGATGATGGGGTCGCGTACATGCCGTAGCTGGTTGCCCTACTGCGCGATGTTAAGCTTCCCACCTGTAAGCTTCAGCCCGAACCAGCAATCGGCCCAGGAATTTGAGTATTTGACGACGACGGAATGCTTGCCGGTTCGGAGTTTGATCGGCAGTTTGGTGCTGAATGCGTCCTTGTTGTTCGCGGCGTGGTCGAGCACCTGGTTGCCATCGAGATAAACCTTCAGGCTCCCGAATGGCGTCGTTCGGATCTCGGCGATGACGGCCTGCGGCGATTCGTTCTGAAGGTAGAAGGCGTAGTAGGCGGTCTGAACGTTGTGCTCGCCGACGCCCTGAAAGTTTCCCTCGCCACCAGCTTTGATGTGCTGAATCTCATGGCCGTGGGGCTTTTCGTTGACCTTTCCGGCGCTGAGCAGCCCGACATATTCGGCGTCGTTCGCACCCGTCCCGACGTCCGGGATTACGAATCCCGCCGGAAGGCCATCATCGGGAAGCTCGGCCCAATTGAGCTTGTCGGGTGAACCGGGCGCGGCCCCTTCCGCCGTACTGTTTGGCTCCGCTTCGGCCTGCAGCGCCTTCTTCTCCGCCAACAGCCGATTAGCGCCTTCCAGGTCGCCCCGCTGTGTTATCCGCTTGATGGCTTCTTCGTAGGCCTTGATGAGCTTCGCGTTCGCCTGCTCCTTGTCGCGCTTGAATTTGAGCTGCGCCCGTTCCAACTCGGCATCGGCTTTCTTGATCTCCCCGTCGTGGGTTTGTTTCGCGTCTTCAAGGCCCCGGTCGGCGCGATCGGCCCCCACAAGCATGAGGGTGGACAGGCACAGCACGGCGATGGCGACAAATTTCCGTAGCTGCATGAGGATCTCCTTTGGATATGACGAATTAATGCTATCCGAGGCCGGCCATAGCGTCCATGTTCCGAAGCATCCAGCATGGGTGTACTCGCCCACCGTCTTCTTCGGGTGGCCAACGCATGCGCAAATGATGGGCGAGTACGCCCACCCTATGCTCCTGACGACGTGGTCATCGCCAGTGCAATCCGCGGACCTTGCCTCGATTGCCTTGCATCGAAAGAAAGCCGCGTGGCGTCAATGCCTCGTCCGCGGTGGAGAAGAAGAAATCACCGTCCAACACGACGGTGATGACTCCTGCTTCGATGTGGATCAGCGCGGAGTGCCACTTGCCGGGCGCGGGAACATTCGCGCCGGACTCGGCGATCGCCGGGCCGTCTTCACTGTGATGGATGGACAGCGGGTGAGAGGACCAAAACGAAACGAAGCTTGCGGGCATGGCCGCGGTGTCCGCCCCGAAATTCAGGCGGCACCCGCCCCAGTCGCTGTCGGGATAGAAGTCGAAGCCGGCGGTAAGTGACGTGCGCCGAACGCCAATGCGGTCGGCAGCCGGGGTGGTACAAAAGATGCGCCCGCCGCCGTCGGGAAAGGCCCACACACTGTCCTTAAACACCGCCGGGGCTTTGAGCACTTCCCACCCGGCCGTCTCGCTGGGCAGGGCGGCGTCGATCTCGACGAGGCGCTTGGCGGCTTGCGCCTGTCGCAAACCGGTGAGTTGCGGGATCGCCCGCCAATACCAGTACGCCGCCCGAGATTGGAAAGCAGTCTTCGCAGCTTCATGCTGACCAGCCGCGGCAGACCACCAGCCATCCGCCATCGCAACCATGCCCGCCGCATCGGGATGTGCCGGCGGCAGCGCGCCTAGTTCGCTCGCGACCGTCCCGCGAATCGCCGGGTCGGCGCACTTCGCCAGCAGCGCAAGCCCCGCCTTCAAATCATTGCGCTCGAAGCACAAAATCCGCCCGGCGACCAGGTTCGCCTCGGGATCATCGGGATGTTCTTGCAGCTTCTTGATCGCGGCGTCGTATTCGGCCTCGGAAGCCTTCGCATCGCGCAACGCCTTTTCCAAGGCACGCGCGGCCGCGGCGGCCGCCGGGTCGTGAGACACCGACGCGAGCCCCTTGGCCTGAGTGATCGCCCGGGAAGCCGCGCGCACGTCGCCACCCGCCAGCGCCTGTTGAGCAAGAAGCAGCCACGCATCGGCGGCCTCTTTGGCCGCCTTGGGCGTCTTGGCGGCCCGGGTGGCGGTGGTGAGGGCGGTCTCGCGCATGGCAAGCGGCTCGACCGAATAGGAGTTTGTGATCTCGTCAATCGCCTTGTTGGCGAGGGCGGCGCTCCCCGCCTCCGCCGCCAGATCGCGGGCGTTCAGAAGCAGCACGAATCGCTCGACCATGTCGCTGGATCGGCCGGCCTGCTGAAACATCTTCGTTGCAAGTGCTTCGCGGTCCGCGGGAGAGTGTCTGGAGGAGTCATCCTTGAAAACTTCATCGATTAGCTTTTGAGCGCGAGCCTGAGACGCGGCATCCGGCTCCGGTGCCCGCATTGCGGCACCAGCGCCGATCGCCGCAAAGAGCATGATCATCGTTACCGTAAAGCCCGATGTCATTCGCATGGATGTTCCTTTTATTCGATAGCATATCACAACCCACCGCGGAACCGGATGAAAACGGTTTGCATTCCCCTCCCCCTCGGCTACATTTCCCTCACCCCTCGGCGGCCGTGACTTTGGTTTTCTTGAACCGGATCGGATGCCTCTTTCTTCGGAAACAACGCCTATGAAATTCCCGCGCATTGCCGCAGCGCTGCTGCTGCTTTCGGTCGTATGCTCGCCCGCGTTTGCCGCTGATGCCAGGCCCATTAAGCCGCTCGGCAAGGACGGCAAGCCGCTCAACTTCGATTTCGAGACCGGCACGCTCAAGGACTGGGTCGCCACGGGCGACGCCTTCCAAGGCCAGCCGATCCGCGGCGACGCCGTCTCCGCCCGTCGCGGCGACATGCACTCCAACCACCAGGGCGAATACTGGATCGGCGGATTCGAAGTGCATGGCGACGACGGCACGGGCACCCTTACCTCCGTCCCCTTCAAGGCCGCCCACCGCTGGGCGAGCTTCCTCATGAATGGCGGAACCTGGGCCGAGACGCGCGTCGAATTGCTCACGGCCGACGACAAGAAAGTCTTCTTCAAGATCAGCGGCGCGGAGAGTGAAGAACTGCGCCCCGTCGTCGTCGATCTGGAAAAGCAGCTCGGCAAAGAGATCGTCATCCGCCTCGTGGACGAGCGGAAGGGAGGCTGGGGGCACATAAATTTCGATGACTTTGAGTTCTACGACGAGCGGCCGGAGCTCAAGAACGAGCTCAAGCCCGGCACGGAGCTGCTCGCCCTGACAAACGACGTCTACAAATACGCCGGCGTTACCCCCGAAAAAGCCGCGGAAGTGATGACACGGCCGGAAGGGTTCAAGGCGCACCTCGTCGCCGGGGAACCGGACATCGTGCAGCCGATCGCCTTCACCCTCGACGCCCGCGGCCGGGTGTGGGTGGTCGAAGGAATGACCTACCCGCAGCGCGCCCCCGAAGGCAAAGGGCAGGACCGCATCCTCGTCTTCGAGGACGAGAAGGGCGAAGGGCACTTCACCAAGCGCACCGTATTCACTGAAGGCCTGAACCTCGTCAGCGGTATCGAAGTAGGCTTCGGCGGCGTGTGGGTCGGCGCAGCGCCCAATCTTCTGTTCATCCCCGCCGACCTGAACGCGGACGAGCCCAAGCCATCAGGGCCACCGCAAATTCTCCTCGACGGCTTCGGCTACAATGACACGCACGAGACGCTCAACACCTTCTGCTGGGGCCCCGACGGCTGGCTCTACGGGTGTCACGGCGTCTTCACGCAGTCCAACGTCGGCAAGCCCGGCACGCCCTCCGGTCAGCGCGTGCACATCAATGCTGGCATCTTCCGCTATCATCCTACACGTCACGTCTTCG
>JAQGHP010000255.1 GCA_028288775.1 Phycisphaerales bacterium
TGGGCGATCATCATGAACATCGCCCCGTTCACGCCCGCCGGGGTCATCACCGCGGCCCCGAGCACGACCAATCCCATGTGCGAGACGCTGCTGTAGGCGACGAGCCGCTTGAAATCGGTCTGCGCCATCGCGCACAGCGCGCCGTAGATGACGCTCACCGCGCCGATGATTGCGATCAAAAGCCAGAGGGTTTTCCCGGCATCCGGGAAGAGTGGGTACGCCACGCGGAAGATGCCGTAGCCGCCCATTTTCAGGAGCAGGGCGGCGAGGATCATGCTGATGGGCGTAGGCGCTTCGACGTGCGCATCGGGGAGCCAGGTGTGCAGGGGAACCGCGGGCACCTTGATGAGGAACGCCAGCATGAGCAGCAGGAAAAACGCCTTGCCCGCGCCGAACATCTCGCCGCCGACGGAGAACTTCGCCCGCAACAACCCCGGCAGCGCGATGAGATCGAAGCTGCCGGTGGAGAGGTACACGCCGATGACCACGACTAGCATCGCGATCGAGCCCAGCAGCGTGTAGAGGAAGAACTTGATCGCCGCGTACTCTTTCCGCGGCCCGCCCCAAATGCCGATTAAAAAATACATCGGCAGCAGCGACACCTCGAAGAACACGTAGAAGAGAAAGAAGTCCAGCGACAGAAACGTGCCGAGGATGCCGGTCTCGAGGAACAGGAACAGGGCGAAGTAGCCCCGGGTCATTTTCTCCGTTTTCCAGGACGCGATGCAGGCGAGCACGCTGATGAACGTCGTGAGCAACACGAGTGGGAACGACAGCCCGTCCATGCCCACCAGATATTGGATGTGGAAGGCGGGAATCCAATCGCCGCGTTCGACGAGCTGTACCACGCCGCCCGCGTTCGCGCCGTCCCGGACGGCGTATGCCGCGTCGGAGCCGGGCGAGTGCCAGTCGAAGGGCACGAGCAGGAGCAGCGAAACCGCGAACGTCGCCAGCGTCGCGCCCAGCGCCGTCCAGCGCACGGCGGTGCGCCCCTTCGCCCCGAGCACCAGCAGCGCGCCGAGCGTGGGGAGGAAGATCAGGATGGAGAGCAGATGGTGAGAGAAAAGATCCATGTTGGAAAAAGTTGCCGGTTGTGAGTTGCCACTTGCCGGTGCCGAGAAAGCTCGCGGTGGGCGAGTACACCCACCCTACAACACTCGGGGGAGAGGGTTAGGGTGAGGGGCGGAACGTCGATGTGCGCTTTCATTGCAATCGACGCAATCTCCCGCTCGACCCCTCACCCCTGCCCTCTCCCCCGAGTACGGGGGAGAGGGAGAATAGTCCTCGTCATCTCATTCTCACCTCGACAAAACTACGATGATTGCGCCCGCCAGACCGAGCGCCAATACAAGCATTAGAACCGTCACGTACAGCCGGATGCGGCCGTTTTGCGGGGCACGGACCGCTGCGCCGGCGTCGAGGACAAGGCGGCCTGCGCCGTTTACGGCACCGTCCACTACGTACCGGTCATTGAGCCCTGCCGCGACAGAAATCATTCTTACCAGCCACGCGGCGCCATTCACCAGCCCGTCCACCACGACGCGGTCGAACATCGCGATCAGGGCGGAGAAGGCTACCGTCAGCTTCACCAGCGTCCAATGGTAAAGTTCATCGAAGTACATCCCGCGGTATAGCCACGTATGGGTCCACCGCAATGGCGGCACGCGCAGCATCAGCCGCGCGACCGCATAGCCGTTCCAGTAGACTCCAACGGCCAGCCCAATGCCAATCAGCCACGCCCAGCCGATCCAAAAATGCTCGAGGGCCGCGCCGCGCAAGTGGGCTTTGGTCGCGGGGTCGCTCGCCGTCGCCGTGGGCTCGGGGGGTGCGTCCGCATCTGCGGCGTGTTTGATTTCCTCGCCGGGCACGTCCGCGGGCCACATCTGCGTAAACGCGGCGGAGGGCGCGCCTTTGTAGAATGCGTTGCGCGCCCGGACGTCTTCCGTCATCGCGCGGGATTCGCGGACGGATGCCTCCAGCAATGGCCGGGCGCCCATCCACAAGCCTCCGGAGATCACGCTCAACCCGGCCAGCACGATCAGCGGGCCCCACATCGCCGGGTGCTCGCGGGCCGAGGCGAATACCTCGGCGTTGCGCGGTTTGCCGGCGAAGGTCAGCACCCAGCAGCGGCCCATGTAGAAGGCGGTCAGGTACGCGGTTGCCGCGGGCAGCGCGAAGAAGAGCCAGTAGCACCACGCGTGCCCGCCGACCTGCGTCGCGTACGTAGAGTACGCGGCGGCGTGGGTGGCGATCAGCGACTTGCTGTAGTAGCCGCTGAACAGCGGCGTGCCGGAGATGGCGAGGACCGCGATGGCGAAGGTTGCGGCCGTCACCGGGATTTTCCGCCGCAAGCCGCCGAACTCGGTCATCTCCTGCTCGTGATGTGCCGCGAGGATCACGCTGCCCGACCCCAGGAACAGCAGCGCCTTGAAAAATGCGTGCGTGATCAGATGGAACAACCCCCCCACCCAGCTCCCCACGCCCATCGCGAGGATCATGTACCCGAGCTGCGAGACGGTGGAATACGCCAGCACGCGCTTGATGTCGCTCTGCACCATCGCGATGAGGGCGCCCATGGTAAGCGTCGTGAGGCCGATGATCGCGACAAAGAGCTTGGCGTCCGGTGTGAGGATCGGGAAGACCCGACCAACCAGGTACACCCCCGCGGCGACCATCGTCGCGGCGTGGATCAGCGCGCTGACCGGCGTCGGGCCTTCCATGGCGCTGGGCAACCAAACTTGCAACGGGAACTGCGCGCTCTTGCCGATCGCCCCGCAGAATAGGCAGATGCCCATGGCAGTGAGCAGCCCCGCGGACGCAAATCCGCCGCCCGGCAGCGCGACGCCCTGGCCCGTTCCGGCGTTGCCCAGCGCCGCCCACAGGTGCGGCAGCGTCGTATTTCCCAACAGGTAGAACAGAATCCCGAAGCCGACGAGGAAGCCCGCGTCGCCCACGCGATTGGTGATGAACGCCTTCATCGCGGCGTTTGCTGCGGACTTCTTCTCGAACCAGTGGCCGATGAGCAGGTAGGAGCAGAGGCCGACCAGTTCCCAGAAGATGAAGATGTGGAGCAGCGTCCCGCCGATGACCAGGCCGAGCATCGAAAAGCAGAAGAGGGCCAGGCAGGTGAAGTAGCGTGCGAAGCGCGGGTCGCGGCGCATGTAGCCGATGCTGAAGACGTGAACCAGCGTGGCAACGAGCGTGATCATCGCGAACATCGCGATCGTCAGGCTGTCCACGTAGATGCCCAGGTCGAGGAAGCCGGGGTGCTCCTGCCCGATTCCGCCGCCAGCGGGCAGCCAGGGGAAGGTGATGCTGATCGGCCGCTCGTTGAACCCGCAATCGACCCCGAGGTAGGAGCTGGGCTCGTACCACTCGACCATCGCCACCATCGTGCAGGCGAAGCTCCCCGCGATAAACGCCGTCGCGACCCACCCGGCGATCGGCGTCCCCAGTCGCCTGCCCACGCAAAGCAGCAGAACAAATGCCGCCAGAGGCAGCAGCGTCGCGATCAGAAGGAACAGGGCGGGGGTGGGCATGAATTAGTTGTCAGTTCTCAGTTGCCGGGAGTAGTTGCCAGTTCTCAGTTGCCAGTTGCCAGTGAAGGAGGCAGAGAGTTTGGAAGTTGTCGGCGGTAGATTCTTCACATCGGATTCCTTTACTGGCAACTGACAACTGGCAACTACCCCCTTAATTCCTTCGCCCTCTCCACATCGAT
>JAQGHP010000275.1 GCA_028288775.1 Phycisphaerales bacterium
AACGGTCGAGTCGCGGAACGTGCTCCCTTCCTTCCTCTATCTGGGCACCGAACAGGAGGCGGCCAGCGGGGCGCTGGATCTGCCCTGGGAACGCGGCAGGGACTACGCGGCGGGGGCGCTGGCACAAAAGCAGGCGGCGGACGTCCCCACGCGCACCATCGCCGCGGCCAAGTCGTGGCTGGCCCACAGCCGCGTTGACCGCCATCAGCCCATCCTCCCCTGGAACGCACCGACGGACGTGCCCAAGGTCTCGCCCGTCGAAGCCTCCCGTCGATATCTGCGGCATCTGGCGGATGCGTGGACTGCCGCCTTCCCGGACGCGCCGCTGGCCGAACAGCACGTCGTGCTGACCGTACCCGCGTCATTCGACGCCAGCGCCCGCGAACTCACCCGCGAAGCGGCGCTGCACGCGGGCCTGCCGACCGACCTCGTGCTGCTCGAAGAACCGCAAGCGGCCCTCTACGCCTGGCTGGCCGACCGGGGCGACGCCTGGCGAAAACAGTTGAAGCTGGGAGACACGCTGCTGGTCTGCGACGTGGGGGGCGGCACGACCGACTTCACCCTGATCGGCGTGACGGAAGAAAACGGCGAGTTGGCCCTCCGCCGTATTGCGGTCGGCAACCACACACTCGTCGGTGGCGACAACATGGACCTCGCCCTCGCCCACTTCGCCACGACCGCCTTCGCCGGCAAGGGCGTCGAGCTGAACCCCTGGCAGTCGGTGGCGCTGTGGCATTCGTGCCGTGCCGCCAAGGAATCGCTGCTGGGCAACAAAGGCCCCAAGAAGCACCCGGTCACGGTGCTCGGTCGCGGGAGCAAGCTCGTGGGAGGCACCGTCTCTGTGGACCTCGATCGCGACGCAGTGCGAACCCTGCTCGCCGACGGGTTCTTCCCCGCCTGCAAAATCGACGAGAAGCCCGCCCGCCGGCGGGCATCGGGCTTCCGCGAGATCGGCCTGCCCTTCGAGGCCGACACCGCCGTTACGCGCCACCTCGCCGCGTTTCTCACCACCCACGCGCCCGAGCCCGGTGGGGCGGTCAAACCCACCCACGTGCTTTTCAACGGCGGCGTCTTCAAATCGCCCGCCTTCCGCGAGCAACTTTCCGAGGTGATGAAGTCCTGGTTCGGCGGAAAATCCGCGCCGGATGTGCTCGAAGGAAACTCCGATTACGACTACGCGGTCGCCCGCGGCGCGGCCTATTATGGCGCGGCCAAGCGCGGCCGGGGCGTCCGCATCCGCGGCGGCGCGGCGCGCTCCTACTACGTCGGCATCGAAACCTCCGGCCCCGCGATCCCCGGCGCGGCCCGCCCGCTCGAAGCGCTGTGCGTCGTCCCCTTTGGGATGGAAGAGGGGACGGAAACCGCCGTTCCGGGCGAAGAGATCGGCCTCGTCGTCGGCGAGCCCGCCCTCTTCCGCTTCTTCAGCGCCGCCGCCCGAAAACAGGACAAGCCGGGCGACGTCATCGGCCATTGGTCCGACAGCGAAATCGTCGAGACTGACCCGCTGGAAGCGAGCCTTCCCAAGCCCGAAAAAATCGAGGAGGATTACGTCCCCGTCCGCTTCCACTCGAAAATCACGGAACTGGGAACCTTCGAACTATGGTGCGTGAGCACCACGTCCGATCAACGCTGGAAGCTGGAATTCAGCGTGCGGGAAGACGCGGAGAAGTAGCGGCGTGGCCTGAACGCTTTTTCGAGATCGACGCGTTCATCAAAGCGCGAAACACACCGCGCAGAAAAAACCCCGCCTAGGAAGGCGGGGCAAAATTTCTTTAACTGTGTGAGTGAATCAGGCTGTTGGCCGGCCGCGAAGGGACCGGCCCATCCCGACAAAGCCCGCCACCGCGATGCAAAGCAATGCACCGGTCGCAGGCTCGGGACTTCCGACGGTGGGCTGCAACGACAACTGTCCGACAAACGCGGCCGATCCGTCGTTATCCAAACTCGTCAGGTCAAAATGCAAGTGAACCGCCATGCTCGCAGGCGATCCGAAGCTCTGGATGACCGTGACCGGGCCGTAGGTATGGCCGACCGCGGGGAAACTGCCGTCGGGGGCCGTTACGTCGCCGGTCAGGCTCACACCCGGTATTACCGTTCCGGAGGGAACCTGACCGTCGATTAGGACATTCGTCACCGACGTCGGATTGTCAAACCCTGGTCCGCCGTCGGAAACCGTCACGCTGGCCTGATTTTTCAGTGTGCCGTACGGGCCGCCCACGACCGGCAGGATAAACGTAACGTCGTACGTGCCTGGGGACGAAGCGCTGAAGCCCCAATTGATGATTGGATCGCTGTTACCCCAGTAGGACCACGTGTAATCCGGAACTGAGTGATCCGGTGGCAACGTGCTTTGGGAATTAACGATGCCCGGCGACGACCACAACAACTGTTGGTTATCGAGCGTGCTGTTATGGGTGACGTCAATTTCGGGGGAGAGAACGGGGGACGCGAAGGTGCTCCGCGCCGACAAGCATCCAGCAATCACCGCCCCTAGAAGCAGAGCCCGCAAACCCTTCCGCATTTTCCCTGGAAACATGAAATCCCTCCGGTTTTCCAAACCGCAGCCCTCTGAACATTAAGGAGGATACTTACACGCCTGAGCCTGTCAATAATAATCGCCTGATTTCGATATGTTGCTTGCTGAACCCGAGCATCGCACGTATGGCGCAGATTCCGACGCCCCCAACAATGACTTCCTTGATATGTTGGGCAGATGATGGCAGCTACCAACCCGACCACCTCGCCCCTTTCGCAGCCGGTCCATCCGAAAACTGGCATCGGCCACGTTCACCTCAAGGTCTCGGATTTGCCCCGCGCCCTTCGATTTTACGACGGCGTATTGGGCTTCGAAGTCACGCAACGGTGGGGCGACTCCGCAGCCTTCCTCTCGGCGGGCGGGTACCACCACCACATCGGACTCAATACCTGGCAAAGCCTGGGCGGCGGCCCTCCCGCGCCTGGGACGACCGGCCTTTTTCATGTGGCGATTCTCTACCCTACCCGCGCCGCGCTGGCCGACGCCCTCCGCCGGCTGCTCGCCGCCAATATCCCGCTCGATGGTGCGGCTGACCACGGCGTCAGCGAAGCCCTCTATCTCCAGGACCCCGACGGCAACGGCGTGGAACTCTACTGGGATCGTCCGCAGGACCAGTGGCCCCGCACTGCCGATGGCGGCCTCGCCATGTATACCCGGTCGCTCGACCTTCAATCCCTCCTTGATGAACCCGCGCCGGCTATCCCTTCTTCTTCTTCGTGATCGTGACGATCACCCGCCCGCCGTCGAGCGTGTCGGCGGGGTTGAACGCGGCCTTGGAAACCTGCACGCGCGTGGCCATGTCGGGCACACCGGAGGCGACCAGCGCCGCGCGAACGGCGCTCAGCCGCGAAAGGGCGACGTCCAAAGCGGCCTGACGGGTACGCCGGCCCGCCAGGCGATCCGCCCCCGGGCGCAGCAACTCGTACATCCGGTCGAGGGAATCTTCGGTGGAAGCAAGATCACGCTCCACGGCGCGCAGCCGCTCGACCGCCCCCGCCGCCTCGGCCGGCGGGCGCGACGCCAGTTCGCTCCGCGCCCGCCCGGCCAAATCGGCGCGGGCCCTTTGCAGCTCCACCTTTCGAGCTTCCAGCCGATGGGCCAGGGCCAGCGCGTCCTCCGGCGACGGGTTGGCGCGATATTGCGCCCGCGTGACGTCGCCCATGCCCAGTCCCTGCGTGAGCGTGACGTCGATGTCCTTCGCTTCGCGCATGCGTCGAAGCACGGCCGCAAGCGTTGCCTGAGAAGCGGGGGAGATCGCATCGTCGCCCGCCGCGAATTCGAGAACGAATGGGCCGTTGTCCGAGGGCTTTGCGCCGAAGAACTTGGCAAAGGGATTTAGTGCGTTAACGACCTCGCCTGCGGTATTCGCCGCTTTCACCGGCGCGCTGGCGATCGCCTTTACCGTGATTGCGTTGAAAGCTCCGATCGCAGCGCCCGTAACGTGCGTGGGCGATAAGTGTGACTTTTCAATCGGCACCGCGATCGGCACGTCGATGGAGCCGCTCGCGTCCCGCATGACCCCGAGAACAACGTCCAAAGGCGTGGCGAGGTGAAGATACCGAAAAATCGGCCCGTTCGGCCCTTCGGACAGTTCCAGATCGGTGAACGTAAAATGCGAACTGGTGTTCATCGACCCGTCGCCCGGCAACCTGGCCTCGACGGACGAATCAAACGTGCCGTCGTTGAGATCAACGCCGAACTGCTTGGCCTCCCATTTCAGGGACGCCATGTCGAACCCGCTCACGGTGGTCTTCACCCATCCCTTCGGGTGCGGGTAGAAGGAAAGCACGCCATCAGCCTGCAACTGCGAAAAGAGCTCGCGCTGCTCCATGACCGGCGTCGTGTCGATCTTCTTCCCGCCGAGCAGCGCCCCGGCGTCCTTCAGCGCCCCGGCAACGCCGGTGTGCTCGCGACGGCGCGGGAGGCTCACCTTTCCCGACCCGACCAGCAGACTGAAACGCACCGGCCGGTCTTCCACCAGCGCCCTGCTGCTCAGGTCGCGCACGTCAAGGTCCAGTTGCGTGATCGGCACGATGAGCGGCGGCGATACCGTCCGGTCCTCCACCCGCACGTCAATCCCACTGACCAACAACTTGCCGATACGGATCTCGCCCGTACCCGAAAGCGGGAGCGGCGGCGTCGTTTGGCTGTTCCCAGCCAAATGGGTGTTCCCAATCGCGCCCGCCATCTGCCCTGCGGGCGCGGAAGACTTCACATTGGCCGGTTGCGTAGCCGCGGGCTGGTTGGCTTCGGGAACCTTGAAGACCAACCC
>JAQGHP010000294.1 GCA_028288775.1 Phycisphaerales bacterium
GGCCGAACTGCGAGTTGCTCGCTTCGCAATGAAAACGCGACTCGGGCACTCCGCCCCTCACCCTATCTCTCCCCCGAGTAAGATGGAGAGAGAACCGGACCGCGAACTCGAAAATCACTTCGGTTTCTCAGTCTCACCGCGCCCCAACGCCCGCTTGACGCGCTCGACAATCGCCCGATGCAATTTCCGATTCGCCGCGATCGTCGCATGCGACGTCCCCGGCTCCAGCAAATCAGCGCGGTCCGTCCGCAAATTCTGGTTTATCAACTTGCCCCCGTGCGATTCGGACTCCAGCGGAGTGCCGCGCAGCCAAGGGAACACGTCCCAAAAGCCGTTTGACTGATAAAAGTTCACGCACTCCCGCACGTTCCGCGGCACGCGCGAGGGCGTTACCGGGTCGATCGTGATCAGCAAATCAACCGGTATTCCACGGCCCTCCAGCACCCGCGCGATGTCAATCACGTCGTCCGCCCCGTAGGAAAATCCAATCAGCACGAGCGGCGAACGGGCCCGCCCGGATCGCGCGTCGTCCACGATCTGTCCGGCCAGCGGCCGCCACTGAACCTCGGCGTAAACCGCCGCAGAAACACCACTCTCCCGCAGTTCCCCGGCGAGATCGTCCATCCCCGAAGACCACAACCCGCGCCACCCACGCAAGAGATAAACCGCCCCGGCCCCGCGCCCCGAGGCATCAAGTTGCGACGCCTTAATTTCCCCCCGCGGCAGCGCGTTGCAACCTCCCGCCATCAGCAGAAAGAAGGGGACGAAGCTCAGCGCCCACAGTTTCATTTCAAAGTAATCGTAATTCCGACGCCCGAGCCGCCAAAGTCTGTTCGACCTCAGCCCGTTGAATAAGCGGTTCCAGATCTTTCGTGGCATGGGCGGCTCGCCCATGAACCCGCCGCTATCGCGGCACAAACACGGGCGGGCCGCCCGTGCCACAAGGCTGCGAAACGAGAGCTCAACCCGGCCGGGCTTTAGGCGCGTAAGGTGCAGTAGCGCTACACCGAAACCTGCCCGGCAATAACGTGATGCACCTTCCCCCGCGCGCGGAGCAGCAGGCGGCCCATCTCGTCAAGCCCTTCGCATTTCCCCGAGATCGGCGGCTCCCCGTTACCGGTCACGACGCTTACCGATTTGCCAATGAGCGCATGGTGGGCGTCGTATTCCCGCAGCAGCTCGGCGAACGGCCGATCCGCGCCGCGCGCCAGCAGTAGCCGAAGGTGCGACGCGACGATCGTGAGCACCGAAGTCAAATCGAGCTCCCGGCGAGCGATCGACTGAAGCGATGTAATCCGCTCGCGCAGCTGCGCCGGTGCGTGCGACGGGACGATATTCACGTTGAGCCCGAGGCCGATGAGGTCCGCCTTTTCGATGCGCTCGCAGAGCAACCCGCCGAGCTTGCGGCCGCCGTAGAGCAGATCGTTGGGCCACTTGAGCTGCACACCGTTATCGCCCGTCAGCTCCGCCGCGGCGTTGCGCACGGCCAATCCCGCGATCAGCGGCAACTGGTGTGGGGCCATCTGGGAGTCGATAGGGAAGGCGAAGGTGACGGTGATCGACCCGCCCGCCGACCACCAGGTGTTTGCGCCCCGCCCGCGGCCCGCCGTCTGTCGGCCTGCCAGCACCACGGCGGGCGCATAGAGCCGGCCCGCCCGCCGCATCGCGGCGGCGTGATCATTCGTGCTGCGGAGCCGGGGGAACCAGTACAGGCGAAAAGGCTTGAGCCCGTCACGGAGGCGGGCGAGGTTGAAGGATCGCTCACCCACCGATGCGGCTCATCTGCTCGTTCCCATGCCGGCTATGCACGTCCGGCTTCAGCCGCACGCAATCGGTCATCGCCCGCGCGATGTTGTCGCGCCGCGTCGCCGAATCCTCCGCCGACCGCAGGATCGGCCGCACGTCCACCTCGCCGCCTTCAAAAAGGCAGGAGCGCAGCACGCCGTTGGCGGTGAGCCGCAGGCGGTTGCACGTGGCGCAGAAGGGGGCCGACATCGCGCTGATGAACCCCACCCGCCCCCGCGGCGAGCCCAGCGCAAGCCGATAAACATTCGCCGGGCCGACCCCCGGCTCGCTGCCGCGGTCCACCGGAAGCAGCGGGCCAAGCTCGCGCTCGATCCGCTCGCGCACCTCGGCCTCGGGGATCAACGACTCGCTCCCCCGGTCCTGCGCTCCACATCCCCCGGCGGGGCCGATCTCGTCCTCCGCAATTTCCGTAGCATGGGTGCCCCGCCCATGATTTCCCGACACTTCTGCACCGCCCGGACGAAGAAGCGCCGCATCCCCCAGCGGCATGTACTCGATAAACCGCACCGTCAGGCGTCGGCTGAGCGACAGCCGGGCAAAATCCGCAAGCTCGTCGTCGTTCGTCCCGCGCATCGTGACGACGTTGATCTTCAGCGAAGGGAATTCGACTTCCTCACACCGGTCCAGCCCGCGCAGCACCAGCGCCAAATCCCCCGTCCGCGTGATCTGCCGGAAGCGCTTAGATCGCAGTGAATCGATGCTCACGGTCACCCGGTCCAGCCCCGCCTCGCGCAGCGGCCCGGCGAGTTCCGTCAGCCGCTGGCCGTTGGTCGTCAGCGACAGGTCCTCGACGCCCGCAATCCGCCGAAGCATCGCCACCAAATCCACCAACCCGTTCCGAACCGTAGGCTCGCCCCCCGTCAGCTTGAATCGGCGAATGCCATGCACCTCCACCGCCGAGCGCACAACGTCACAAATTTCCTCAAACCCCAGAATATCTTCCCGCGGCAGCCACCTCACCCCTTCCTCCGGCATGCAATACACACATCGAAAATTGCACCGATCCGTCACGCTGATGCGCAACACCCGCACCGCCCCAATGGACTTCGGCCCAGTATCAAACCCGGCGTGCGAGCCAGGCGAAGGAGCAGATAATTCAAAAACCGGAAGACGCATCGCGAAGAATTGTATGCCCAAGGCCCGATGCCCGGTAGCCACCGAATTGTGACACACCCGTCTCGCCCGGGCAGGACGGGAATTTGCTCAGAGACGGTTTGCCCAACTCCCGTGGCACGGGTGGCCCGCCCGTGTTTTTCGATGGTCTCCGTAGTGGTCCGCCCAACCTTCGGCTTTGCCGAACATTCCTGCGGTGTGGCACAGCCGCCCTCGGCTGTGCATTCTTTTTCCGCCGGCGGCGGAATCACAGCCGGGGACGGCTGTTCCACATACTGCTTTCTTCGATCCGGCTACGGATCGAACGCCGCGGAGTACCGCGAAACATGGGCAGGCCGCCCATGCCACGAACGCCCCCATCACGTTTCACGCCTCACATCGCAAGAATCTTATCCATCCGCTCGCTCACGAACTTCAGCCGATTGAGGTCGCCACCACCGACTTCCGCACAAGCCCACGTGTTGTAGCCGATGTCGTCCAACGCCTTCACGATCGCCGGCCAGTCGTTGTCCGGGCCTTCGGTCAGCTGGACGTCAAACCCTTTCCACAGCCCCTCGTTGTTCGCCTTCGCCCGGCTGAATTCCTTGATGTGCAATTTCACGATCCGCTTGCCCAGCACGCGCACCCACTGCTCGGGCCAGCCGTAGACGATGACGTTGCCGATGTCGAAGTGCCATCCCACGGCGTCCGGCGCTTCGAATTCGTCCACGTATCGAGCCGCTTCCAGGGGGCTCATGATGAAGTGGTTCCAGACGTTCTCGATTGCGATCTTCACGCCCAATTCGCGCGCCAGCGGGATGGCCTTGCGGATTTCCTCCTGCGAGCGTTTCCAGCAGTCGTCGTAGCCAACGCTCTTGTCCACCACGCCCGGGACGAGCAGCACGCTGGTGCCGCCCATCGCCTTGCAGTCGCGCAGCGCGGTCTGCAATCCCTTGAGCCCGGCGGCCCGCATTTCCGGATTGTTGTGCGAAAGGGTTTGCTGCCAGTGAACGCTGTCCACCACGCCTTCAATGACAATGCCCGTCTTCTCGCACGCGGCTTTCACCTCGTCGATGGAAATGTTGCTCGGGCTGTTCATCTCCACGCCATCAAACCCGGCGGCCTTCAGCGCCTCGAACTTTTCCAAGACCGTCTTGCCCACGCCGATCATGTCCCACATGACCGCCTTCTTGATCGCCCGCTTGTGCGCGGGGACATCGGGCTTGGCCGCATCGGACTTCGCCTCCTCCGCCGCGGAGAGCACGCTCCCCATCGCCGCGACCGCCAGCGCGCCGCCGCCGAACTTCAAAACGTCCCGCCGGTTGAGAGGTGTGGTCATATGGTCTGGTATCCAGGGAGGTGAACGGTCGTTGCAAGAATGTCCGCCGGGCCACTCTACCGGCCTTACTCCGCCCGGCAAGGGAATAGGCAGCACAAAGACCACAGAGGCCACAAAGAGCACAGAGAAAGGACAATGCAGAGTGCAGATTGCAAAGTGCAAAACGAGGAGCGGCCAGAGATGCAGCCCTGTCATAGCCGGCCAAATCACCGACCCTTACGCATTTTAACTTTTTACTTTTGCCTTTGCCCCGCCCCAACTCGCCATCCGGGGCTCCATAAGCCGATAAGAAATCGTGACACCGCCAGCGCCCGCGGCTGCGCACGGACTGCGCACCCGCCAGAACGCATTTGCCGCAGGAGAAACATGGGTCGTAACACCAAAAAACGCGAGCGCAACGAATTGACTCGCATGACCTCCCGCGGCAATTCGCCGGCGCGTCCGGGCCGCCGCACGGCTCGTTCCGTCGTCCCGTACAACGCCGAGCCCCTCGAGCGCCGCGTGCTGCTCTCCGCCACGTTCCAATCCGCCATCAACTCCAATATTCTCGCCGCCCATCCTTCCGTCACGACCGTGGTGGGTGATCTCAATGGCGACGGCATCCCCGACCTCATCGCCGGCCGGGCGGACGGAACCAGCGCCGTCCTTCTCGGCACCAGCACCGGCGGATTCGTCGCCGGCCCGCTCCTGCAAACCCACGGCGACCTCTTCGCCCTCGCCGATTTCACCGGCGACGGCCGCCTCGATCTCGCCACCTCGGCCGGCCTCATGGTCGGGCAGGGCGACGGGAGCTTCGCCGCCCCGTTCGCCACGCAGGCCCTGCCCGCCAATACCGTCTCCCTCTTTACGGGCGACTTCAATGGCGATAGCCGGATCGACCTCGCCGCCGTCACGTTCACGCCCGGCACCACGCTCAATCACCTGCACGACATCGGCGTCGCCGTCTTTCTCAATGGCGGCAACGGCTTCTTCCAGCCGCCCCTGTCCACAGTCAGCGGCTCGCTCGGCGGCGTGCAGTCGTTCTACGCGCAGTTCCTCACGGGCGATTTCAATGGCGACGGAACCCTCGACCTCGTCTCCCCATTGGGCGTGCAACTGGGCACCGGCCACGGCACCTTCCTAGCCCCCATGCCCCTGCCCGTCACCGCCTTCGCCAACACGCCCGGCCTCGTCGTCGGCGATTTCAACGGCGACGGAAAGCTCGACGTCGCCGGCCTGTTGCCATCCCCCAGCGGCAATCAGATCACGCTCCTGACCGGCGTCGGCATCGGCACGTTCAACACTCCCCACCCGTTCGCCTTTGGCGACGCCGGGCTGCTCACCACCCTCGCCGCGATCGACATCAACAACGACGGCTTCCCCGACCTCGTCGCCGGCACCGCGGCCAGCGGCGCGCAGGCGCAGCGCCTGGGCGTCGCCCTCAACAATGGCGACGGCACCTTCGCCACCCCTGCGTTTATCAACATCGGCGCGGAGCCGATCGGCTTCTTCGCCGGGGACGTCAATGCCGACGGCCGCGTGGATCTCCTCTCCGTCAACACCAGCGTCAGCCCGAACATTGCCATGCCCGATACCGGGACGCTCACCGGCATGTCCACGAGCGTGCTGCTCAACACCGTGCCCGCCCGGCTTGCCGCCAAGGCGGTGGTCTCGTCCGTCGCCGACCCCGTGACGTTTGGGGATTTTTCGCAGTTTTCCGTCACCCTCTCCGGCCCCGCGGGAACCGCCACGCCCACCGGCGCCGTCACCTTCTTCGACGGCGCGACGCAACTGGGCAAGGCCACCCTCGCCGCCGGCAAGGCAAGCTTGAACGCCGGGGAACTCGCGCTGGGCGTCCACCTCATCACCGCGGTTTACTCGGGCGACTCCAACTTCGGCGTCGCCACCTCCGCGCCTTTCAAGCAAACCGTGCTGACGATCACAGCCCATTCCCCGCTCCTGTCGGCGGGCGTCGGCCTTGTCACGCTCGGCTCCCCGTTCATCGCCGGCGACAAGGGCACCGCAACCGTCACCGTCATCAACGCCGGCGGCGCGGCCGCGGATGGCGTCGTCGATATCAGCCTCTTTCTCTCGCAGACCGGCGCGATCGATTCCACCGCGTTCCAGCTCAACGTCCCCGCGCTCCGCGGCCGCCACAT
>JAQGHP010000316.1 GCA_028288775.1 Phycisphaerales bacterium
CTCTGCTCCCTCCTCCGGTACTCCGGGGGAGGGCTGGGGAGGGGGCGGGAAGGTTCAATGGTTCAAGAGTTTCAGGATCCATTCACTTGACCCTGCAACCCATCAACGCTCCCGCCAACCCCCACCCTAACCCTCCCCCGGCGTACCGGAGGAGGGGAAAGAGGGAAAAGAAAGTCGCCGAAAGAGTTACGCACCCATGTTGAATAATGAGTGCCGAGTGCCGAATTCGGGCGCGAGTCGATGTTATTCGAACCGCAAAATCGTGAACGATCGCGCGGGGAACGTGTACGCCGCCTCGCCCTTTTCTATCGCGGCATTTACTAGGCGATCGTTGGGGATTATCCGACGGGGGGCGTCGGCGGTGTTGGTGTCATTGAGTTCTCCCGCAATTTCCGTGACGTGAATCGTGGGCGACGAAGGCGTAAACCCGTCCAAGTGAATATGAGCCGGGACGTTCGCGCCGTTCGGATTCATCACCTGGAGCGTCAGCACGCGGCCGTCTTCGCTCGTGCGCGCGGTGACGTCCAGCCCGTGGGCGGCGCGATCCACATCCGTCTTCACACATCGTGGCAGGTAATTCTTCGCGACCATCTGCGTGACGTAGTACGACGGCTGGCCCCAGACCTGCGAGGGGTTGAGGAACAGGAGGCCCTGGTCCCAGCCGTTGTCGTTCTGGCCGTCGGGCTGGAGGCAGTTGGCGGCGCAGACGATCGGGACGCGGTCGCCCAATCGTTCCAGGCCGTTGATGGCGTGGGCGTGGGCCAGGCCACGGCGGAGGGCGTGGTTGCCGGCATTTTCCTCGAAGATGCAGATCTTGAAATCCGCGCCGGGGCTGATCTTGCCGAGCCAATCGATCAATTCACCCAGCACCGCGAGCTGGCCTTCGGGCTCGCGCGGGTTGTCGTTGTTGATGTGGACGTCGAACCAGACTGGCTTGTGTGCCGCGGCAGCGAAATCGAGGATCTGCTTGTGTGCGGCGAGCGACGTGATGCTCGGCGCGCCTTTGAAATGGTAGGGATCGGCGATGTGTTCGTTATAGGCGAAGTCGCCAACGACGGGGACGATCGCCGGGTCTTTGGCCCAGATCGCCTCGGCGAGCGGCTTGAACTTTTTCCAGTAGACATCGTTCACCGCTTCTTCGTTGCCCAGCTCGAGGTATTTCAAATGGAACGGTGCGGGGTGACCGTCCTGCACGCGTCGGCGACCCCATTCGCTGTCGGCGGGGCCGTTGACGTACTCGATGAAGTCGGCCATGTCGCCGGGCGACTCGTCCATGTTGAAATCCGGGACGGGCAAGAATCCTGCGGCTTCGCAGAAGCTCAGGAAGTCGATGATGCCCCAGCCGTTGGTCGAATAGGGATACCACAAGCCGCGGTAAGGCGGTCGGCGGTCGCGCGGGCCGACCATTTTTTTCCAGCGGTATTCGGACGCGTTCACCATCGATCCGCCGTAACGCAGGACGGTGAGGCCTTGCGCGACGAGGGCGTCGGCCACGTCCTTGCGCACGGGCAGGCCCTTGAAGCGGCCCCACGCGCCGGGCTCGAGGAATGCGTGGCCGAGCAATACGGAGCCGGGTTGCTTGAGCTTGATAGCGAAGCGGCCGGCGCGGTCGGTGGCGTTTGGCGTGAGGGTGAAATCGAGCCGCTGCCAGTCGCCGGATTTCAGGTGCAGCGGGGCCTCGCCGTACACTTTTGTGCCGTCTGCGCTTTCGAGGGTCACGATGATGTCGGTGGGATTTTCGGCGCGGGCCCAGAGGTAGCCGTCGTAGGGCTTGGCTTCTACGAAATACATTCCCCAGCGGTTGAGGCCGCGGTTTTCGATTCCGAGTTCGCCTTCGCCGCCGGTGAAAGTGAGGCGCTGGCTTTGGGTTCCGATGAAAGCCCCGGCGGGTTGAAGTGAACACGCGCCGGTCGCTGTGCCGCGCATCAGCGGATGCCACATTCCGCTCACGTCGCCCGATGAAGTCCGGGCAGCAGATTCAAACGGGATGGGCTTAGTTTGCCCGCCGGTTTTGATTGACAGGTTTCGAAACTGGGCCGTGCGCTGCCAGGTGCGGAGGCCGGCTTTTCCCGAGGCGAGCGGGTGCTCGCGGTCTTCGTATTCGATGATCGGTCGGCCGTTGACGCTCGCCGCGATGGTTTTGTCGGTGACGCGGACGGTGAGCGTGATCCATTGGTTCAACGGCAGCGGGCAGGGCACGGTGCGGATCGGCTCCCAATTATTGCGATGGCGGCCGAGGAGCAGAGTTCCCGACGGCGCGTCGAGGCCGATCTCGTAGCCGATCCAGTCATCGGCCCCGGCGCGGGGTCGATCGACTTTCATGATGAGGGCGGCGTTGCCGTTTTGCTTGTCGGGGAACAGCACGTCAACGCTGACTTCCCCTGTTGAAAAAGCAGGCTCGTCGCTTATCAGCTTCGGGCCGTCGCCTGCGCCGGCGAGAAGCTGGCCATCTTTCGCCTGCCAATCGCCGCCGAAGGCGGTGAAGCCTTTGGGCGGCACGGAAGCGGCGGGTTCCTGGAAGCTTTCGCCGAAGATCATCTGGCTGTAGATGCCGCCGTAGATTTCGTGGTTCACGTCCTCGATGCACGCGCCAGTGGTCCAGGGGGAGATGCGGTTGGTGACTTCGCGCGCGTGGACGTGGATATGCACTTCTTCGGCCGGAGCGAGATTGGCGGCCAGCAAAAGCACACACGCGAAAACGGGAATTCGATTTAACATGAATGCCTCTGTTGGGGGAAAGGGAGCCAAACAGCTCGGCTCCCACGATCATCCGTCCTCATCAACTGTCACACGATTACCGTGCGGTATATCCGCCGTCCATCATGATCTGGGCGCCGGTGAAAAAACTTGCTTCGTCGCTGGCCATGTAGAGATAAAACTTCGCGACTTCCTCGGGCGTGGCGATTCGCCCGATGGGGTGGCCTTGCCGCAGCATGGCCCAGTAGGCATCCGGATCTCCCGAAGCCTCGGCGGAGCGTTGCACGAGCGGCGTGTCCACCGTCCCGCAGCAAATCGCGTTGACGCGGATTTTGTGCGCGGCGTATTCGATGGCCATCTGCCGGGTCATCTGGTGGATCGCGCCCTTGGACGGGGCGTACGCGCCCTGGGTCGGGATGCCGACCGCACCAGAGATGGAGCCGCTGTTGAGGATCACGCCGCCTCCCTGCCGCATCATGACGGGAATGACGTGACGGGCGGACCAGTAGATGGCCTTGACGTTGGTCTCCATTACCGCGTCCCATTCATCCGGCGAGTGTTCGTGCAGCGGCTTCACGACGCTCACCGCGGCGTTGTTGATCAGGACGTCGATCCTGCCGAAGTGGTCGAGTGCGGCGTAGGTGTAGCGCTGCGCGGTGGCTTCCGCGCGCACGTCGCCCGCGACGAGCCGCAGCCGCTGGCCCCAGCGCTCGCGGAGCGCGTGCAGCGCGAGCGGCGGCTCGGACTCCAGAAACACCGCGATCACCCCCGCCGCTTCCGCTTCGAGGAAGACCGGGAGCATCGCCAGCCCGATTCCCGACGACGCCCCAGTGATGATCACGACTTTCCCCGGCACGGAGATCTGCATGCGGCCTCCTCGTGCGGCAGAGTATACCGGGAGTTGCTGCGGAATCGTACGGGGCCACAATTGGAAGTGGCGCCGACATTCTTGCCTGTGTCAGGGCGGGAATGCCCCCGCTCGCAGACTCGCGACAGACAAAAATGTCCGCCCTACCTCGGGAGACAGACAGGCACGTCCGTCTTACCGGAATGCCCGCATTATCGCGACGGCGAGGTCGGTCGCCCGGGAGGCAGCGTGATTTCCACTTCTTCCCCCGCCGCGATGAGCTTCTGCTGCACGGGCTGGCCCTTTATCTCGACTATCACCTTCGTGCTGTCGCCCGCGCGTTCGACTACCAAATCAAAATCACGGCCGAAGGCCCGGATCGAGCGCAGGGCCATGCGGTCCCAGCCCTTTGGCAGGCGCGGGGCGCAGCGGAAGGCGTCGAGGGCGGTCGGCCGGATGCCGAGCAAGCCTTCGATATACACCCGGCAGTAGAGCGCGCTCTCCGCGGAGAGGTGGCTCTTTCCGCCTTCGGGGAATGCCTCGACCGCGTAGGGCACGTGTTCGCCGAGCAGTCGGCGATGGCTCCAGTCGGTGAGGCGCGGCATTGCCTTTTCGGTTTCGCCGGCCTGTAGAACGCCGCGGAGGCCGTAGAGGGTTTCGCGGTCCCAGAAGGTGTGTTCGCCCGCGCGGGTGGCCAGGCCGTCCGCGGTCCAAAGCCGCGGCGAAAACAGTGCGGCGACCGTGGCGTCGCGCCGATTCATCAGGCCCATGCACAGCGGCAGCGATATCCACGACCGCAGCACGTCGTTGCCTTCGTAATAGCGGTAGGTGTCGAACCCCTCGACCTTCGCGCCGAAGTAGCGATCGATCGACGCTAACAGCGCGTCCGCACGTGCGTCGTACTCCTTTGCCTCGCCGGCATGGCCCAGCGCGCGGCCCAGGTCGGCGGCGGAGCGGAGGCCGCCGAGGGCGAGGCAGGAGGTGGAAAGATTCGCCTTGCCGGCGGGGAAGCGGCCTTCCAATTCGTCCGTATCAGATGCAACCACTCCGTCCGCCGTCGTCTTGCGGCGGCAGTATTCCAGGCACCACTCGACCGCCGGCCACAGTTCCTGCGCCACTGCCCGGTCTCCTCGCGCCAGGCAAAAACGGGCTGCGCCGTAGGCGAACATGGCGGCGTCGCCACGGTCACCCGCGCCGCCCCATACGCCGGTGCCCTCGGCGATAATCGATGATGGGATCGGGCGGTAATCGGCCGCCATGTATTTGCGGTAGAGACGGAAGGTGTTCAGCGACGCGTCGTTGCCGCCCGCGTCGCCCAAGAAGGGGAAGAACGGTGCGGCGTACTCGATGTTGTCGTTGCACCACACCGCGGCGTAGTACCGCAACCCGCCGGGGCCGAGCATCAATCCGCCGCGTGTGGCGTAAATGCTTTCCGCGGCCCGCACCTTTGCCATCGCAAACGCGCGGTCGAGCACGGGATCGGGAGTCTCCAGCCGCAATGATTCGCCCAGGGCGTGGACGAACGCGCGGCGCTTTCCCTCCTCGGCCGCGGCGTCCAGCGGTAAGGCCGCTTCGGAATCCAGCCGACCAGAGAACGTCACGGCGAAAGTCATTTCTTCGCCGGGCGGCAATTGCTTCGTCGCCGGCGCATCGTGCGCGACTTCCACGACGTTGGTCCCGTAGGGCCCCCGCATGGTCTGGGCGAGTTTGAGCGGGGCGACGGCAATGGTTACGGCCCTTGCGCCGGTGTTCTTGAGATGCCAGCGATCGAACGTCGCGGGCGCATCGGTCGCGGGGAATTCGGTCCGGCGGACGTCAATCTCGCCCGCCGTGGCATGTAATTCGAGCGTGCCGTCGATCGTGATGGATTGAATTTTGATCAGCCCGAGCGGCGTGCCGTCGATGGTGATCGCGGGCTGCGCCTCGTTTCCCCAGACGCGGATCAGGCTGCCGAAAGTGTCGTTGGGGAGAATGCGGAGCGACGGCCAGACCACGCTGCGTTTGACGGCCAGCGTGCCGTCCGCGCCGACGGAATACGTGACCACCTGCGACACGCGGCGACCGCTTTGCTCGATGAAATCCTCGTGGGGGAGACGATGGTCCTCCGCCATGTTCCACACGATCGACTGCCCCGCGCCCAGCGCCCACCTGTCGCCCGCGCCGGGGGCGTGGTCCGCGACCGGCGCGTCGGCCATGAGGGGCGCAATGGCCAGTGCCGTAACCGCGAAGAACACTAAGCGAAATCTATGTCCATCCGTGTTCATCTGTGGCGTCACCTCTTCTTCGCGTCAGTCTTCGCGCCCTTCGCGGCTTCGCGGTTTTCCGCAACGCGGTCGTTCCAAGCCACCTCCGATGAAATAGCAATCTTACGGGCACGACGCGGATTCCCGCTCGCTGACCTTAAGTACCCGGCCGCCGTGCTCGCGTCCGTGGAGGCCGGCGATCGTTGCCTCGCCCGCGTCCTTCGTCGCCATGCGCACGAAGCCGAAGCCTTTGCTCTCTCCCGTTTCCGGGTCGCGCACCATCGTGGCGCTTTCGACCACGCCGTAGGGCGTGCATAGCTCCTCCAACTCGCGGTCCGTGGTTTCGTAGGAGAGGTTGCCGACGTAGAGGTCGCTGGGCATCGAGGTCCTTTCAGGATGTGGGTTGCGGCGGGCGGAAGTGTTTGATGAGCGTGACCTGGTTCCCCGCCTCGTTATAGGAAAACTCGTCGACCATGCCGCGTGAGATGAGGATGCCAAACCCGCCGTGGCGCAGGCCCACCTTCTCGCGGATTTCCATGTGGGCCATCGGGTCTTTCCCGTCCGCGGCGTGGGGCAGGTCGTGGGGGTTGAACCCTGGGCCCTCGTCGGTGATGACGAATTTCACCGCGGCGTCCGTGACTTCGTAGGCGATGGTCACCATGAGATCCTTCCGCCGACGGTTGCCCCACTCCGCGGCGTTTTCGATCATTTCGAGCGTCGCGTAGC
>JAQGHP010000317.1 GCA_028288775.1 Phycisphaerales bacterium
TCCGATCCACGACGGCGCGGCCCTTGGCGAGCGCTTTAGTTTTCAAACTACTGGCTCCTGGCTTCTTTCCCCCTACTGTCCCTCCGGAAGATTTCGGTCGATTTCTTTCTTGGAGTCCGCGAGGTCGTCGCGGAAGCGTTGGTCGAGGGGGTTTTTCATCTTCGCGACTTCGGCGATGAGCTTGGCGGCATCCTTGAGCTTTTCGGGGTCCTTGTTCTGGATGCCGGATTGGACAGCCTCTTCCACGTACTTGCGGATTCGGGGGCCCATGAGGGTTTGTTGCGAACGGTCGGCGCCGATTTCGTCGGAGGCGAACTGCGCCGCCTCGGCGTAGTGTTTGGCGGCGAGGAGGGCGTCCATCAACTGAGTTACGAGCTGAGCGGTGGTCTGGTTAGTTACGTTTTGTTTCTGCCAGTATTCGCGGGCCTGGCGAAAGAGGGTGGCGGCCTCGGCGGGGTCGTCGAGCTTCATGTAAACGGCGCCGGTGTTCTGCCGCGACAGTGCAAGGTCTTGCTCTCGCTGCCTACGCTCTTCGAGCGGGAGCTTGTTGTCCAGAAATTCGCGCTGGAGGCGGTCGTTGAGCGCGAGGAGCACCATCTTCTGGCTGCGAGGGTCGTCCTTGAGCTTCGTCGCCCAGTCGTTAAGGCTCGTTATTTTGGCGGCCGGGAGCATGCCTTGAAACACGAGCCAGGCGCGATCGTGGACCTTCCGGCTCGGTTCCCTGGCGGGGCTCAGGCGGTCGTAGAGGGTCGGTGCAACTTCGTCGAACGTGCCCGTATGGCCCAATGCGTCGATCGCGTCGACGCGATTGTCGGCGGAAGGTTCATTCTCGAGCCACCCGCTAATCCTGAAAGCCGTCTGCTGCTCGCCAAGGTCGCCCAGCCCGCGGAGGGCCGCGCCTCGCACGACCTCGGGCTCGTTGGGATTGAGAAGGCCCAGCAGCTTGGTGGCCAGAGGGCGGGAGCGAAGCTGTCCGATGGCCTCCAGGCTCTTGGCCTCGAAGTCCACGCCGCCGGGCTCGGCGGCGCGCTGGCGGCCGACGGTCCAGAGTTCATTGGCGACATCGTCGGCCAGTAGTTCGGATTGGTCGTGGAGCTTGGGGCCAAGGCTCTTCAATGCATCGGCGGCGGAGGTGGCGACATTGATCAACGGATCATGCAGAAGCACGCGCAGCGCGTTCAACGCCCGAGGGTTGTTCATCGAGACCAGCGCTCGCGCCAGCGTGGCCTTCACTTCGGGGTCCGGTTCCTGGGCCAGTTGCGCCAGCACCGCGTCGAGTGCCCCGGGGTCGTTGAGTTGCCTGATGGCCTGGGCGGCGGCGAGGCGGACGCGCGGGTCACTGTCGCCGATGAGCTCTTTCACTCGCGCCGGCGCTTCGACCGGGAGCGGGGCGGCGTTGTTGAGGGCCTCCTGCACTTTCGTCAAACCGAAGACGCGGGCGCGTGGATCGGAAGAGTTGAGCAGCCGCTTGACCAGATCGTCTTTTCCGGCTTGCGTCGAGAGCTGATACCGCTCATCGAGGACCGCCTGAAGCTCGGTGATGTAGTCGGACTGCTCGTGAGCGATTCGCTCGGCCCGGGCGTCGCGCGCGGCCAGGACGTCGGCGCGCCAGACGACGTCGACCTTCGCGGCATTGGCATCGTGCCACCGCTTCCAACGCTGTGGATCGTGGTCGTCGCGGGGCAGGGCGGCCAGCTCAGTCAGGGCTTCGCCCGCGGCGCTGGAGATCGCGGCGGGCTCGCGCTGCCCGGTCAGCATCGCGTAAAGCGCATCGGCGACGGCGCGGTCCACGACCTTGCCCATGGCGCGGATGACGGAAATGCGCATCGCCGCGGGCTGTTTGGCGTTCTGGGCGAAGTCGATCAGCGCCTTGCGGACCTCGGGGCGGTCGCCGAAGCGGCACAGCGCGCGGGTGACGGCGTCGTGCAGCGGGGGCCGGGCGCCCAGAAACGGCAGAAGCTCGGCGGCGAGCCGCGGGTCGGGGTCGGCGGCGTCCGCAATGGCGCGGGCGATCGCCAGCTTCACCTCGGGCGACGCCGCGCGGTCCTGCATCACCTTCAGCACGATGTCGCGCGCCGCGGGCGACGGCCGCGAGAGCAGGCGGCGGGCGGATTCCTCACGCTGCTGCTGGATGCGGGTTTCCTCGCCCGGCTGGGTGGCGGGCGCGGTGCGCGTCAGATTATTGCGGAGCTGATCGAGGTCGCGGGCGACCAGCGTGTCGGGGCTGATCGGCGCATCGCCCGCGGAGGGGGCACGCGGGGGCACGGGGGCTTGTTGTGCGGGAGCGGCGCGGGGCGGCAACGCGGCTATGGAGGCCGCAACAACCGCCGTGCTGATCCACCGCTTCCAAGCCACCTGCTAAACCCCATATGCCGTACCCGGCCGCGCGAAAGGGGCGCTTTTTGCACATTTACCGCGAAAGACGCGGGGGGAATTTACCGCATTTCCCCCCGCCACAAAAGCGGCCGCGCCGGGCACTTTCCCGGCCGCCGGCCACCGCCCGATAATTCATCTCCGATTCCCGCTTCATCGCGCTTGCCAACGCCGCGAGCCGATCAGTACATTATGGGGAGTATCGGATGCTCCCGAGTAGTGCAGCAACCACCGCCGCCATGAACGACTGGGACGACGCCGAGCGAAGGGTAGAAAAGGCGCAGGAGCTCTTCGAGCAGCGCCGCTGGCCGGAGGCCCTGGAGGAGCTGCGCGCCGCCATTTCCATCAACCCGTACAACGGCGGGTGGTTCTTCAACATCGGCCTCACCCTCGACGAGATGGAGCGCTTCGACGAAGCCATCGAGGCCTACCATAAAGCCATCGACATCGACGCCAACGATCTTCAGGCGATGCAGCACCTGGGGATCGATTTACATCGAATCGGCAACTTTAAGGAAGCCCTCCTCACGTTCGAGAAGATGGAGGCCATCGACTCCAGCTTCGAGCCTTCCTACTGCCACCGCATCATCACCTACGCCGACACCGGGGACCACGAGAAGGCCGAGGAGATGTTCTACCTCGCCCGCCTCTACAAGGAGCACTGCCCGCACTGCTACTACAACATCGGCTGCAGCCTCCGCGACCGCGGGCTCTTCGATAAGGCGATCTACTGCTGGCAGAAGACGCTCGACCTCGACGAAAATTATCCCGAGGTGCAGGTTCGTGTCGCCGAGGCGTACTGGGGCAAGGGCGAGCTGGAAGCCGCCCGGCAGCATTATCTCATCGGCCTCCGCCAGGACCCGGGCAACACGGAAACGCTGCTCGATTTGGGCGACCTGCTCAGTGAGATGGGGCGGACGGACGATGCCGGCGAAAAGTACCGGCAGGCGATCGAGCTCGCGCCCGAAGAGCCCGACGGGTATTTCTGCCACGGCCAGTGGCTGCTGCGGCAAGACCGCGACGTCGAGGCCGCCGAGTGCTTCGGCAGGGTGTTGCAGCTCGATCCGACCTATCCCGCCGCCCATTTGCGTCTTGGCGAGCTCTACGCCCGCCGACGGGAACTGCCGCAGGCGCGCAAGCATCTGCGGGCCGAGCTGTTGCTGAGGCCGCAGGAGCCGCCCGTGCTGATGGATCTGGCGAATTTGCTCGCGGACACCGGGCAAAACCGTGCCGCGGTTGCGTGCCTTAAGCGGCTGGTGCAGATCGACGCAAAAAACCCCAGCGCCTGGCAGAACCTCGCAGTGGCGCAGTTCCTGACCGGCCGCTATGAAGAGGGAATCGCCAGCTGCCGCGAAGCCCTCTGTCATGATGCCGCCAACCACATGGCCCTCTACAACCTCGCCCTGGCCTGCGAACATCTGGGCAGGCATGACGAGGCGCTGGCGTGGGTGAGAAAAGGGCTCACGCTCCAACCCGGCGACGGATCGCTACAGCGGCTGGAGCTACGGATTCGCGTTCTTAAATGGCGGGGGAAACTCGTCCGCGGCGTGCGGCGGATGGCGTTTTGGGTCAGGCCGGGCCGCAAGCTGGCTTAGGGGCCGGGTCCTTTCACAAGCCCTGTTCACGGGGCCCTGAACTCACTTCTTGGCAAGCCTGGCCAGCGCGGGGGCGAATTTCTGATTGACGTATGCGCGTGCTTCGGGCGAACTCATCTTGCGTTGGGGAGCCGGAATCTTGCTTTTGCCGCATGGGATCTTCATGACGTCCTCCGCTGCTCATGCTACATGCCTAGGGATCGCATAGTACTCACACCACCCGCACCACGATCAACGTGATGTCATCCGGCCTTTTCACTAGCCCCACGAATTTGCGCAATTCCCACAAGACGTTTTGCGCAACGGCCTCTGCCGTCGGGCCGCCGGCTTTGAAGACTTCGCTGAGGCGCTGGCGGCCGAAGCGTTCGCCGTCGAAGTTGATGGCGTCGGTTACTCCGTCCGTGTAGAGCAGCAGCA
>JAQGHP010000346.1 GCA_028288775.1 Phycisphaerales bacterium
CTGACGTTTCTCGTCGCCCCGCTGGCATGGGAGCACCATCTTGTTTACGTCGTGCCGGCGGTCGTCGTGGCAATTCTGCTGGCGCTGCGCGGGGGCGGCGCTTCGAGCCGAAGTGTTGGGGTGATCCTCGCGGCGGCATGCGTCATCGGCTGGCCGCTGGCCATCGCCAAGCTGCCGCTGCCGCGATTGCCGCAGGTATTGCTCGTTTCCGTCAAGCTCTATGCGGTGCTGGTGGTGTGGGCATTTCTGCTGATCCGGCTCTGGAGATCGTCTAAAGAAATCGATCGCGCCAATCCGGCTTCGATGCAGCAAATGGCGGTCGGGTAGCGGGTCGGTTCGAAAAGTCAGATAGGCGCCACGAGTCGGCGTACTCGCAGACCGGTGCTCTTGCGACCACTTCGAAGCACAAGTCTCGGAGCACCGCGACCTCTGGCTCCGTATTCCAAGCTCACCCACTTCCCGATTCGTTAGAACCTTCCCTTTTTCCCCACAAGCGTTTTTTCCAGGGCTTTTTCCAGTGTGGTGCAGACGTGATTCACCTGCCGTGCGGTCATTTGCCCGAAAAATGGCAGCGCGAGGGTTCGGGCGGCGACGTATTCGCACACCGGGAAATCGCCGGGTTTGGAGCCGAACCTCTCGACCATGTAGGGCTGGAGGTGGATCGGGGGGAAGTAGTTGTTACAGCCGATTCCCACGTCGCGGAGGTCCTGCATGATCTGGTCGCGGTCGCCGGGGTCGAAGAGGTCGTTGAGACGGACGACGAAGACGAACCAGCTCATGTGCGTGTCGTCCTGCAGCGTCGGGAGGATGAGGTAGCGGTTTGTCATCAGCCGCTCGATGTACAACTGCGCGACGCGTCGGCGGTTGGCGAGGATTTCTTCCAGCCGACCCACCTGCGCCAAGCCCAGGGCGGCGTTGATTTCGCTCAGGCGATAGTTGTAGCCCAGGCGCTGATGCGCGAGCCATTCCATCCCCTCGCGGCCCTGGTTGCGCAGCGCGCGGCACGTCGCGGCGAAGGTGTCGTCGTCGGTGACGATCATGCCGCCCTCGCCCGTGGTGATCTGTTTGTTGGGGTAGAAGGCGAAGACGCCCGCCCTGCCGAACGAGCCGATGTGCCGCTCGCCCACATGCCCGCCGAAGCCTTCGCAGGCGTCTTCGATGAGCGTGAGCTCCTGCTTCTGGGCGAGCTGTTCGAGCTCGATCATTCCGCCGGGGTGGCCGAAGACTTCGACCGCGACGATCGCCTTGGTCCTCGGTGTGATCGCGGCGGCGACTTTGTCCACATCCATGTTGAGCGTTTGGGGGTCAATATCAACAAACACCGGCTTGGCGTTGACGTACAGGATGCAGTTAGCCGAGGCGACGAAGGAGAAGGGCGTGGTGATGACCTCGTGCCCTTCGCCCACGCCCGCCGCGATCATGGCGCAGTGCAGGCCTGCCGTCCCGGAGGAGACGCCGACCGCGTGCCGTCGGCCGGCGACCTTGGCGCAGGCCTCTTCGAACGCGGCGATCCGCGGGCCGATGGAGAGCGTAGGCGTATGCAGCACGTCGACGACGGCGTCGATTTCCCGCTGCGTAATGTCCGGCTGGGCGAGGGGGATGTTCATAGGTGCGTTTGCGATGAGGGATATTCTGGTGCTGATTTGCGATTGGGAGAATTTCAGATTTCAGATCTCAAATCTCAGATTTGAGATCTGAAATTTCAAATCCCGGATTTCATTCGCGAATCACAAATCGGCAATCGCAAATCCAATTCGATAAGATTACACTAACCGTTCTCTTACGTCCGATAAGCCCATTATCGAACCAAGGACCGCCCCCGCATGAGTTTAGCCGCTGGAAGTCTCGAACCCGTCCGCAAGCCCGGTAACGCCCCGCGCAAGAAGGAGAAGCGTGCCACCCACTTCTGGCGGGCATGCCGGTTTCTCTACCCGTATCGCGGGCTGGTCGTTGTATCGATCCTCTGCGCCATCTACTGCGGCGCTTCCGCGACGGCGGGCCTGGGCACGTTGCTGCCGATCATGCGCGTGTTGGTGAAGGGGGACACGATCGCCACGTGGATGGACCGCGAGGTAACCCAACACCGCCTGGGCGTCGAGTTCTCGGATCAGGTCAAGGACCTGGTCGTCGTCAAGATCAAGCCGAACAGCGCCGCCGCCCAAGCCGGGCTTCACGAGCAGGACGCGATCCTCGCGCCGCCCACCAACACGCGCGAGGATATTTCCCGGTTACTGGCCACCCTCTCCGACCCGCAGGGCACGGCGCAAGTGGTGCGCTTAAGAGAAGGCGGCGACGTGCGCGTCAGTCTGCCGCCCGTTCCCCCCTACTTTGTCCGGGCGAAGCTGATCGCCGGCCGCTTTCCAGCGCACCCGGTCAAGGCGATCGCGGCGGTGTTCGGCATCATCGCGGCCATGGCCATCTCCGCGAACTTCGTGAAATTCTTTCAGGAATATCTCTCCGACAAATCCGCCGTGCTCGCAGTCAATGATATCCGCCGTCGGCTCTACGACCGCGTGCTGCATGCCCCATTGAGCCACTTCAATCTCCGCGGCACCAGCGACGTCACCAGCCGCCTGACGTCGGACGCGCAATCGCTGGCGGATGGATTTAAGACGATCCTGGGCCAGAGCATCCAGGAGCCGGTGAAGGCGGCGATGGCGTTCGCCCTGGCGCTGGTGATCAGTTGGAAGCTGACGCTTTTCATCGTGATTTTCGCGCCGGTGATGGTTGGATTCATCCGCAAGTTCGGCAAGAAGATGCGCCGAGCGAGCCGCAAGGCGCTCATCAGCTCCGCGCAAATGCTGGGGCAGATCGAGGCGTCGCTGGTCGGGATTCGCGTGGTGAAAGGCGCCAATGCCGAGCGCTTCGAGCGGCGACGGTATACCCGGATCATGGACAAGCTCGTGACCGAGCAACTGCGCATGAGCCGCATCGACAGCTTCAGCGAGCCGACGATGGAGACGTTGTCGCTGTTCGTGGTGGGCGCGGTGGTATTGGTGGCGTCATACATGGTGCTGGTCGAGGGGTCGTTGTCGTTCGAGCGATTTGTGATGGTGATGGGATGCCTGCTGACGATCGGCGATTCGCTCCGCCGGGTGAGCAAGGTGAATAATGTTCTGCAGAAATCGAATTCCGCCGCCGTCCGAATCTTTGAGGTGCTGGACCTGCCGATTGAAAAGAAAAATTGGCACGGGCAGGCGGCAGGAAATGGGGCTCAGGGTTCAGGGTTCGGGGTTCAGAAAAAGGCGAGCACGGGGACTAACGGAAAACAGAAGCAGATTTCTCCCACCCTTCCTTCGGTTCCTTCATCCCTGAACTCCGACCGGCAAACCGTGACCTCTCCCGATGACCGCCAAAGGATCAGGCTCCCTGCCATCCAGCGGGAGGTGCGGTTTGAGAACATCACTTTCGCCTACCCCGGCGCACCCAACCCGGCTCTGGCGGGTGTGAGCCTTGTCGTGCCCAAAGGCAAATGCGTGGCGGTTGTCGGGCGCAACGGGAGCGGAAAGACCACGCTGCTGGCGCTGCTGCCGCGGTTCTACGATCCGCAAAGCGGTCGCGTGCTCATAGACGGCGTGGACGTGCGGGATGTGACACTCAAGTCCCTCCGCGAGCAGATCAGCATCGTCACCCAGGACAGCGTGATTTTCCCCGGCACGATCGCCGAGAATATCGCCTACGGCCATCCGATGGCGTCGGTGGGCCTCGCGTCGGAAGCCGGGCGGTCATTGCGTGCTGAGGTGGAACAGGCCGCCCGGCGCGCGTTCGCGCACGACTTCATTCTCGATAAGCCGCAGGGCTACGACACGATGCTCGGCGAGCTGGGCGGCCAGCTTTCCGGCGGGCAGAAGCAGCGCCTGTGCATCGCCCGCGCCATCCTCCGCAAATCGCCCATCCTCGTCCTCGACGAAGCCACCAGCCAGGTGGACGCCGAGAGCGAGTCGATGATCCAGAAAGCCATCGACGGCCTGATGCACGAGCGCACCACGTTCGTCATCGCCCATCGCTTCAGCACGATCTTGAGCGCCGATGAAATCGTGGTCCTGGACCGCGGCCGTATCGTCGGCCAGGGCAAGCACGAGGAACTCCTGCGGACGTGCGAAACCTACCAACAACTCTACGAACGCCAGCTCTTCGCCGTACCCGCGGCGTAATGCCAAATTCCGACTCCTGAAACTAAATTGCCGTCAGCGCGTCGAAACTTCTGATCGCTCTCAGGCGTTTCATCAGGAGTCGTCGATGGCCCGGATGGCACTGGACGTCGTTGATGTAATAAATCCTTGCACCCAATCTTGGGAGGTAATGGCCGGCAGTGGCCGGGTGCGTTTCTGTGAACACTGTCAAAAAAGCGTACACAACCTTTCCGCCATGCCCACCGCCGAGGCCGAACGATTGTTGTGCGCGGGAGCGGGAGATTTGTGCGTTCGGTTCGAAGCCACTCGGGATGGGAAGATTCGCACGCTCGACTATCAGCGTCCTACAGCCCGCAAGGGGCGAATTTGGCCGCTGTGGACGCTGGCCGGCGCGTGCGCTACGGCCGCGGCGGCAGTAATGAACATCGTGCTGGCACGACCCAAGCCTTTCGTCACCGGAGCGATGGTGATGGGAACTCCACCTCCGCCCCCGCTGCAGATGACAATGGGATCTTCGAGCCGTCCGGGCATGCCTACAACGCAGCCGACCACGAGGCCCGGCATTTCATTGGACGTCGAAGAATCGACTTCTGAAGGTCCCTCGCCAAAGCCGTCGGACGACGATTCTCGCTGAGACCTTTTACGTTTTTACGCTCCTCGCCTGCTCGCGCTCGCTCGTGTGTACCTCGATTTTGCCGCTCGGCAAATCAGCCGCCCTTGAGGCGCTTACGCCGGTTCCGTACAATCCCCCGACTGTTTCCAGGTAATTAAGCGAGGCACATTGAGCGATAAGACCGATCATCCCCCCGTTCCCGAGGCGTTCGCCGCACTGGGAGTGCGGCCGTCCATTCTTCGGGCGCTGGCCGAATTGAAGTTCACAGTTCCGTCGGAGATCCAGGCCCTTCTGATCCCGCGCGCCCTTGCGGGCGTGGATCTGCTCGGGCAGGCGCGCACTGGTACTGGCAAAACCGCCGCGTTCGGCATCCCGATCTTGTCCGGGTGCAACAAGGGCGTGCCCACGCAAGCGATCATCCTCGTCCCCACGCGCGAACTGGCGGTGCAGGTGGATTCGGAGATCCAGCGGCTCGGGCAATACACGCCCATCCGCTCGGTCCCCGTCTACGGCGGGCAGAAGATCCTCGCCCAGATGAAGTTCCTCAAGCACCATCCGGAAATCATCGTCGGCACCCCCGGCCGCGTGATCGACCTGCTGGATCGGCGGATCATCAACTTCGAAATCGTCCGCTTCGTCGTCCTCGACGAAGTCGATCGCATGCTCGACATCGGCTTCCGCGATGACATCCGCAACATCCTCTCGCGCGTAAAGGGCGTCAGGAGAAAGGTCGAGGCCGTCATCGACCGCGAGGAAGCGGCGAAGGAGGATGCGGGGACGCGGGGACACGGGGACGCGGGGAGCGTGGACACGCAGGCGAACGGGAATCCTGGACCTCAGATTTCAGGATCTCATATTTCAGATTCAGAATCTGAAACGTCAGATTTGGAATCTTCCCCTTCGGCCGATCCCTCCGACTCAGCACCCAGCACTCAGCACCCGGCACTCCATTCCGACCGCCATCACCAGACGATCTTCGTCTCCGCCACGATTTCCGCTGAGATCGAGCGGCTCAGCCGCCAGTACATGCGCGAGCCGGTGGAAATGCTCATCGCCCCCGGCGCAGACGACAAGCCGACGGTCGAGAACGTCGAGCAGTATTACTTCTCCGTGCAGCCCTGGGACAAGTACCGCCTGCTGCGTCGGCTGCTGGAGCGCGAGAACCCCGAGCTGGCCATCGTGTTCTGCCGCACCAAGCGCGGGGCGGAGAAGATCGCCAAGCGGCTGCACTCGGACGGCATCGAGTGCCGCGAGATCCACGGCAACCTCGCCCAGAACAAGCGCGACCGGGTGATGAAAAGCTTCCGTGGCGGCAAGTTCGACGTGCTTGTCGCGACCGACCTCGCGAGTCGCGGCATCGACGTCGCCGACATCACGCACATCATCAACTTCGACATCCCCGAAGACCCCGAGGCGTACGTCCACCGCATCGGCCGCACGGCGCGCATGGGCGCAGCGGGCAAGGCGTTCACGTTCGTCGCCAAAGACCAGGGCGGCGAGCTGACGAAGGTGGAATCGCTGATCAATATGGTGATTCCATTGGCGACGCTGGAAGGCTACGAGGCCAGCCCCCCGCCCGCGGATTGGACGGAGGCGAGGCCCGGCCCGTCGTCCGAACCGGCCAAGCCCGTACCGAGCCGCTTCGAGCGGCCCTATAGCCCGTCGGGGAATTCTGGCGCAGCGAGTGAGACGGAAACCGTTACTCCGGTGGCGCTCCCGCCCAGGACCATTGGGAGCAAAATCCCGATTAATCGAAGGCATAAGCGGAGAAGGTAAACACCAGAGGAGCGTAAGCAAGCGACCGCTAAAGCGGGTCGCACAGATCGGAAGACACACG
>JAQGHP010000347.1 GCA_028288775.1 Phycisphaerales bacterium
GAGGAGGGAGCAGAGGCCGGGCGATCGCCGCCCGCCATTCCGTCGGCGGCGCTCCCTGCTACAATCCACCCCATGCTCGTCAGTAACGATAGCCCGACCTTGCAGACCCAACCGATTGATCCCAACACCGCCGAGTTTCTCAAGGAAGCCGCGGCGTCGAAGTTCGACTTCCATTCCGTAAGCGTCAAAGCCGCGGGGGACGAGAAGCTCAAGAAGGCGATCAACAACGCCGTGCTTCGCCAGCACACGGCCCGGCAACTTCGCGTGCTCGAACTCCCGGATTCCGACAAGCTCCGCACCCTCGCCGGGGACATCAAGCAGCATGCCCTCGATTACCTTGATTACTACCTCGAGCAGCTTCAGGCCAACGTCGAGAAGAACGGCGGCCACGTCCACTTCGCCGCGGACGGGAACGAAGCCAAGCGCATCATCCTCGGCATCGCCCGCGCGCAGGGTGCAACGCGCGTCATCAAGAGCAAGTCGATGGTCAGCGAGGAGATCAACCTCGCCCACGTCCTCGAGCAGGCCGGCCTCGACGTGGTCGAGACCGACCTGGGCGAGTTCATCGTGCAAATCAGCCACGACAAGCCCTCGCACCTGGTCGCCCCGATCGTTCACAAGGACAAGGCGTCGATCGCGAAACTCTTCAGCGAATACTTCGGCACGCCCTACAACGACGACCCGAGCGCCCTCACCATGCAGGCCCGTGCGTTTTTGCGCGACAAGTTCCGCAAGGCCGACTTCGGCATGACCGGCGGCAACTTCCTCGTCGCCGAGAGCGGGATGCTCTGCTGCGTGGAGAATGAAGGCAATCAGCGCCAAAGCGTCACCACGCCGCGAGTCTTGGTGAGCCTCGTCGGCATCGAGAAGATCGTGCCGCGGATGGCCGACCTGGCCGTGATGCTCAAACTGCTCACCCGCAGCGCCACCGGCGCGCCGATCACCATCTACACCAACATCTTCGGCGGCCCCCGCGGCCCGGGCGAGAAGGACGGCCCGGAAGAATTCCACTTAGTGTTGATCGACAACGGCCGCAGCGAAATCCTCGCCAGCGAGGAATACCGCGAAACCCTCCGCTGCATCCGCTGTGGCGCGTGCCTCAACGCCTGCCCGATCTACCGCAAGATCGGCGGCCACGCCTACGGCAGCGTCTACCCCGGCCCCATCGGCGCGCTCATCACGCCGCTCTTCCAGGGCCTCGAAAAATTTAAGGACCTGCCCCAAGCGTCGAGCCTCTGCGGCGCGTGCTACGAGGCCTGCCCCGTCAAGATCAACATCCCTAAGCACCTCATCAACATGCGGCGAGACATCGTCAATTCCCACATCAACAGCGTGTGGGAACGCCTCGTCTACCGACTTTGGGCGTGGGCCTACCGTTCGCCATTCCTGTATCGGATGGTAAGCCTGGCGCAGCGGCTAGACCTCCGCCGACGTGCAGACGACCGCGGCTGGGTCCACAAGTTGCCGAAGGTAGCCGCTGGCTGGACCCAAATCCGCGACATGCCCGCCCCGGCGGAGAAGGATTTCCGGTCGATGTGGAAGGAGCGGCGGCGCGATCGGGAGTATGCTGAAGATATCGCGCGCGATCGCGGGTAACTCTCCGCATACCTACGCTGGGCGATCAGCGTCCCGTGACACGGGCGTCCCGCCCGTGCTTGGTGCGGAAGTGGTTCTAGAAATTATTATCCTGTAACTCACACGCAACCGGCACGGGCGGGACGCCCGTGTCACGAATATCCGGAACGACCGCATGGCCATTCAATCGACGCACACCGTCATGGAAAAAGTCCGCAAAGCCCTGGGCCGCACGGAACGGCTCAAGCAGCCTCCAACTCCCCCCGTGATCGAAGAGCACATCGTCCGTCTCGTCGCCAGCGAGATCGGGTTGCCCGAGCTTTTTCAGAAGCGGGCGCGGGAGATGAAGATGCTGGTGGAGCTGGTGTCGGTGGACGAGGTGCTGGCGAAGATGGCCGAGTTTTTGCGCGAGCACAAATGTCGGTCGGTGATGCTGTCGGACACGCCCCTGTTGATGAAACTCGACGCCGCGGGGTATTTCAACAGCAATGGCTTGCCCGCGCAAAAATGGTCGGAGATGACTGCGGACTCCACCTACGACGTCGACGCGGGGGTGACCGAAGCAGACTACGCGGTCGCCGAGACCGGCACGCTGGCGGTCCGCCATTCCCCGCAGCACGGGCGGCTGCTTTCACTGGTTCCGTTCGTACACGTCGCGGTGGTCGAGCCCAGGATTTTTGTTCCTGATTTGATCGACCTGTTCGACCGTCTAACGAAGGACGGGTGTGGAAGCGGCGTGACGCTTATTTCGGGGCCTTCGAAAACTGCGGATATCGAAATGAATACCGTCACTGGCGTGCATGGGCCCAACGTCGTGAAGACGTTTATTCTCGCGTGATCGCGTCGTCTTCAGCAATAATCAATTGACACCCCGCAGACGTAACCTGCTCGCGCTGCTCGGGCGTCAACCCCGGATCGCTCACGACGATGTCGATTTCTCCCAGCGGGCACAGTCGCGAAAGCGCCTGCTGGCCGAACTTTCCTGAATCCGCCAGCAGCACCACTTCCTGCGCCTGCGCCATCATGCGCAGCTCCGATTGCACGAGCAGCACGTTCTGGTTGTAGAGCGATCCGTCGTGAATCCCCGCGACCGAGAGGAACAGCGTCTTGGTGTGGATTTCTGCCAGCGCCTCCTCGGCCATCGGCCCGAGCAGCACGCCGTAGCGCGGGTACATCAGGCCGACGGTGAGGACGAGCTCCACGTTTTCGTCGTTGAGGAAAAGGTTGGCGATGGGGAGGGAGTTGGTGACGAGTTGGAGCGTGATGCCAAGAAGCTGCTGGGCGAAGTAGAAGGTGGTGGTGCCGCCGTCAATGAGGACGGTCTGGCCGGGCTGGACGAGTTGCCGGGCGGCGCGGGCGATCTGGCGTTTGATGCCGACGTGGTAGCTCATCCGCTGATCGAAGGCGTAGGGGCGTGCGCCGTTGGCGGCCCGCTCGCCGATCCAGATGACTCCGCCATGCGTCCGCTCGACGAGGCCCGCCTGCTGGAGCATCTCAATATCGCGCCGGACGGTGGACTGCGAAACGCCCAATTCCGCGGCGATGGTGTCCAGGTCCGCCATGCCGCGCTGGCCGAGCAACTGCTTGAGTCGGGATTGTCGCTCGGCGATTAGCATGGGATTTCGTTACGAGTGCCCTGCGAATTCGGATGACCAGCTCTCCCTCTCCCTCGTACTCGGGGGAGAGGGCAGGGGTGAGGGGCCGGGAACGCATGATGAGTGACGAGTGAACCGTGACGGGAGAACCTTCCGTCACGGTTCACTCATCACTCGTCACCCGCAACTCCGCCCCTCACCCTAACCCTCTCCCCCGAGTACGAGGGAGAGGGAACAAAGCGAACCTCATTTCCGGCCGTTCCCGTCGCTGGCCCGCACCAGATCCGACTGAATCCGTCG
>JAQGHP010000360.1 GCA_028288775.1 Phycisphaerales bacterium
ACGTAATTGTGGCTCCCGGCGGGCGTGCCCTGGAGGCGCATGTACTCGTAACGGGCGAAGGGCTCCCAATGCTGGTCGAAATTGAAGCCGCCCTGAAGTAGCAGCGAGTATTCGTTCGTGGCGCGGTTGGCGACGGCGGGGTCGGGGGTGCCGATGCTCGCGCCCGTCGGCGACTGGGTGTAGATGCCGAAGTTGTGCGTCGTGTAGCGGTCCACCACTGCGCCGTAAACATTGAAGCCGCGTTCCTCGGCGAACACCACATCGAATACGCCCACCGTCTGGCCCGCGTGGCCGCGCTCGGAATAATCGAGGCCGCCGCCGAAGACCAGGAGGGGCTCTTTGACGCCGACAGCGCCGACTTGGTTGTAGTCTTTCCAGGAGCCCATCACCTTGTATTCGACGCGGCCGACGACGCCGTAGTCGAAGGCGTTGGTGTTGGGGAAGTCGAGGAAGTTGGTATTGGCCGCCCGCATTCCGTGGGTGACGCCGCCTTCGGTGCGGACCATGCCGTTGGGGTCCCAGATGACGGTCGCGCCTTCGGTGAAGGCGTCGCCGTTGACGAAGATGTCGGCGGTAATCGAACGCTCGGCGCTTTGCTGGTAGCGGGTGCTGACGATCTGTTCGTGCAGGACGGGGTCCTTGATCTGGCCCCCGCGCAGGTAGAAATTGGAGCCGGGGAGCTTGTACTTGACCCATGCCTCTTCCAGCAGCGGCACGCCGCCGAGGTTGTTGCTCACGGTGCCGATCTTCGTGCCGGCGGAGTTGGTGACGTTGGACGTGCCGCTGGCGCGGACGGTGCCCCAGTTGAAAAAGTAGGTGAAGTCGGGGGTGAAGGCGTTGCCGTCGAAGCCGAAGCGCATGCGGCGAATTTCAAAACCCTGCTCGACGTCATCATCCCCGCCGCTCTTGAAGCGCATGCGGTCGTTGACAATGTATCGCGGCTGGAAGTGAAGCCAGGGTCGGAAGACGAAGTTCCCATCCGCGCTTTGGATGACGAAGCGGTTGTCCGTGAAGCCCGCGGTGAAGCCTTCGACGGCCATCAAGTTGTCACGGGACTTCGCGTCCTGCATGACCTGCCCGGAAGTGGTGGCTTCCTCGAATTTGCGCTCGGCTTCCTGGCGCTTCTGTTCGGATTCCTTCTGCTGGGCTTCGAGTTGATCGAGGCGGGCGCGAAGGGCCTTGATCTCCTGGGCGGTGTCGTCCGACTGAGTGGCCGGATCGGCCGCAAAGGTGGGGGCGCACAGTGCAGCGGCACAGATCGCCGCCTTCACGAAACCGGATCGGTTGCCCACGGCTGCTCCTCGTATTGAACCCGAGCCCATTGCGACTTGACTGCGGGCTGGAGAATACGAAATTTGTCCGGGCGCGTAACCTTATATTGTGCTATCGGATTCCGGATATTGCGCACGGGAAAAGCCGTCCCCGACGAATATCTGCGTGAGGTGATTCACTCCCCACTCGCGACACCGCTCGCCCGGAGGGCGGATCACGGGCGCTGCGCGCCGATCGTGCGTGCCCCGGCGGCAAGCAGCGCGGGCATTGGCGGCTTGGGCGGCGCGGGGGCGGCGTACCCCTCCCACCCGCCTCCCAGCGCCTTGTACAGCGCGATGAATTCACGGGTCAGCGACGCCTGTGCCTGCGCGTATTGGTCTTCGAGGTCATAAAGCTGCCGCTGCGCGTCGAGCACGTTGAGGAAATCCGTCAGCCCGTTGTTGTAGCGCTGGGTGGCGATCTGTAACGCCTTGCGGCTCACGGATACCGCCATGCCCAATTGCTGCAAATGGTCTTGTTGTGCGGCGTAGTTGCCCAGGGCATCGTCCACTTCCTCCACCGCCGACACGACGGCGCGCTGGTATTCGAGCAGTCGTTGTTGCGTGCGGAAGTCCTGCGCCTGCACGAGCGCGTCGAGGCGGCCGAAATCGAGGAACGGCCAGTAGAGCGTCGGCCCAACCGACCAGGTGATGGCATTCATCACCGGGCTGCGCCCCAGGCCCTGGCCCTGCACTCCCGCGCCGCCGGTGAGGGCGATGCGGGGGAAAAGGTCGGCGGTTGCGACGCCGATGCGCGCGGTCGAGGCGGCGAGCTGGCGCTCGGCCTGGCGAATGTCGGGCCGTCGCCGCAACATCTCGACGGGCATCCCCGCGGCGACCGTGGGCGGGGTGGCCGGCATGGGCGAGGGCCGCTCCAGTTCCTCCCGCAAAGTTTCCGGGTACTGCCCGATCAATACGGCGACCCGCCGCTGCGCCGCCGCGATCGCGGCCTGCAGGGGCGCGATCTGCGACAGCGTCGTCTGGTATTGCCGCTCGGCGAGCGTCACGTCCAGCTCGTTGGTCAGCCCGCGCTTGAAGCGAACGGTCACCAAGTCGGCGGTGCGGCGCTGGCCGGCGAGGTTTTCCCGGGCGATCTCCAGCCGCAGTTGCAGCGCGCGCACGTCGATGTACGTGCGCACCACCTCGGCCACGACGCTCAGCAGCACGTCGTTGCGGAACTCCGCCGCGGCCTGCACGTCCGCGTCCGCGGCCTGCAGCTCGCTGCCGAAGCGGCCGAACAGGTCCAGTTCCCACGACGCGTCAAATCCCGCAACGTGCGTGATCTCCCTAAGCCCCGTGGTGTTGGTCCCAGCATGCAGCGGGCCGGAAACGCGGCCACGCGCCGAGTTCGTACCCGAGCCGCGGCCCGCGCCGGCGCTGAGCTCCGCGCCGGTCGTCTGTCCCAATCCCGGCACCACCCCTCCCCCCACAGCCAGCTCCACCGACCGCACTTCCTGCAGTCGTGCCCCGGCGAGGCGCAGGTTGTAGTTCGCCTTCACCGCGCGCTCGACGATCGAATCGAGCTCCGGATCGTCGAGCGACGTCCACCACCGCGTGAGGTCCACCGGCCGCGTGGTGGCCTGCGATGAGGGCTGTGTGGCGGAGGAAGTGGGGCCGGTGCTCAACGATCCGTCGAACCGCGCCTCGGGCATTTGCGGCGGATGATATTTGGGGCCGACGGAACAGCCGCCGAGGGCGAGGGCAGCCGCCACCATGAGGATTGCCCCGCGCGGCGTTGGGCGGATGGGAATGCGAACGATGGAGTGCGGAATGAGCATTGGGAAAGTCCTGCCCGTGACACGGGCGTCCCGCCCGTGCGAAGTAGTTTGAAATTGCCGTCGGCCCGTTTTGCGACGTCGAACGTACCTGGCACGGGCGGGACGCCGTGTCACGGGTACGGATACTCGCCCGGTCAAGCCGAACCTACCGCCTCGACCACTCTCATTTGTCCAGTCGCTTCGGAGCCGGGCCGTGTCGGCCCGGTCGGAGCGAAGTTCCGGATTGCTCCCTCTCCCTCGTACTCGGGGGAGAGGGCAGGGGTGAGGGGCCGAATTGCGAGTTGCTCCATTGGCAATGAAAGCACAACTCGACATTCCGCCCCTCACCATATCCCTCTCCCCCGAATACGAGGGAGAGGGGACCAGACTGGCCTTCGGCCCGACCGGGGCGACACGCCCCGGCTCTGAAAAGCCATGTAGGGTGGGTGTACTCGCCCACCATTCGTCGACTGCTTAATTGTCAGTTGGTGGGCGAGTACACCCACCCTACATAGTTCGCGATTCTGGCGCAACTTGACGTAGCGCCCCTCACCCCAACCCTCTTCCCCGCGTACGAGGGAGAGGGAACCGGAGCGGAAGGTCGCGTCGGAGCCTTCAATGAGGATATCATCACTTCATGGCGCGATCGGTGCCCTTTCGCTCCGCTCAGCCGCGACGGCGACGTGTGCCGGCGCATCAGGCTTTGGCGCGGCTTCTTGCTCGTGCGGGTCAACCCGTTCGCCTTCCACCACCTGGTTGCCGATGTTCAGCGCGACGGACTCGCCGCCGCCTAGGCCCGAGCCTACCTCGACGGCGTCGCCCAGGTCGCGGCCGATGGTGATGTCGCGGAAGCTCACGCGGCCATCCGCCCCGACCACCGCCACCTGCGGGCCGTGCGGGCCGAAGGCCAGGGCGCTGGCGGGAATCCGCAACGGCGGATTCGAGCGCGTGGTCTCGAAGCTCACCTGCAAGTACATCCCCGGCAGCAACGCGAGATCAG
>JAQGHP010000376.1 GCA_028288775.1 Phycisphaerales bacterium
CTCCTGTTGGGTGGTGATTTTCAGCACCACCATTCTGACAGGAGGCCGCGTTTCGCGCTAGCCCTCGCAACACCCGCCGTGGCGCGGACTTATTGTTGAATGGCATTGGGTTGAAAACCCGTGCCACAACGGGCGCGTTTCCGCGCGACATATTCAGCCTCTGTAGCGGACCGTCCTCCCGTCGAGCGCGGAGAAACGGTCCGCGGTGCGGGCCCTGCCTCTACCCCGGTTGAGCGCGTGGAAATTGATGCGTGAACCGTGACTGGAAACATCCCCGTCACGGTTCACTCATCACTCGTCACTCCCGGGAATGTCAATTCGATCACGCCTTCGCACCGCACGCCCCCGCGTCTATGCTAGACGCGCATGGCCCGACGACGGAACCGCGATGAGCCCGATTATCAGTCGATGATGGATTCCGCCATCGACTTTTTCCAGCGGCTTGATCTCCGCGCGCAGATCGCCGTCGTGATGGTGTTGCTCGTGGCGGGGCTCGTCGTCGCGTTCATCTACTACCGCTCGCAAAATCCTTCGACTTCCACTTCCGCACCCTCCGGGCAGGTGAACGTGCAGATGTTGCTGGGCAATCCCAGCAACGCCATGCCCGATCCGTCCAATCGCGACAACTATCTGATGCCCAAGCCCTATTACGCGCTGAGCTACAACGACAGCCGCGGCACGCCCAATTGGGTGAGCTGGCAGTTGACGGCGGCGTACCTGGGCGACGCGCCGCGCAAGCAGGAATTCGATCCCGACAACACCCTGCCCGAAGGCTTCTACCGCGTCACCCACCGCGACTACTCCGGCTCCGGCTTCGACCGCGGCCACATGTGCCCCCACAGCGATCGCGCCGCCAATCAGGAGATGAGCTTCTCCACGTTCGTCATGACCAACATCATCCCGCAGGCGCCCAACGTAAACCGCAAGGCCTGGGCACAGTTCGAAACCTATTGCCGCGGGCTCGTGACGCACGACCACGACCACCTCTACATCACCGCCGGACCGGCGGGAAAAGGCGGCCGCGGGAGCAAGGAATTCCGCGACGAAATCGCCGGCGGCCGCGTGGTCGTCCCGGCAGAGTGCTGGAAAGTAGTCGTCGCAGTGCCCGAGTCCGGCGGAGATGATGACCTGGCGAAAATCAGCATGGGCACGCGCGTCATCGCCATCATCATGCCCAACGACAACGACCAGGTCGGCGAAGAATGGGCCAAGTTCCGCACCAGCCCGGCGGAAGTCGAACGCCACACGGGCTTTCATTTCTTCGACCGCGTCCGCCCCGACATCGCCCAGGCCCTTCGCCAGAAAGTCGATGACGAGGCAATCGCGCCGCCCCGGCCCCTCTACCACGGCAACGACTAGCGCCTGGAGGGCGCGTGGCACTTCCGGCGACATTTTTTTCCCTCCCCCGGAGTACCGGAGGAGGGGGAAGGCGCGGCCAGATGTCATGCAACGCAAGTACCGGAGGCCCGATGTCATCGCCCACTCCCCCGCGGCCGCAGGATGCTCTCCTCGACTCCCTGAAAAAAGCGACCGACGGCCTTCTCTATCCCAGCGAATCGGACGAGCCTTTCGAGCCCTTCCGGTGGAAGCGGACGACCGATGACCCGGCGAAGGAAGTCGCCGCCCGCGCCAAGCCGGGGGCGAAAGTTCGCGAGCAATCGGTCGCCGATTTCTTTGGCGCGCTCGCTGACGCGGATGACGCCGCGAGGTTCGCCGAGTTGCGCCGCACGTTGGAATCCAAGCTCGCCGGGCTCCGCGTCTTCCGCGTGGGCGATATCGAAGTCGGCATCTACCTCATCGGCAAAGCGCCCAACGGGGATTGGGCGGGCCTTCACACCACATCCGTGGAAACTTGAGGATGGGAAAGTGGACTCCGAACCATGTTGTGACACGCGCGTCCCGCCCGTGCGAGCGATCCCATGATTTGAGGCATTCTGTTTTCAAGATTATTCGACGCCGCACGCGTTATGCGTGGGCGGGACGCCCATGCCACAATTGAGGTCGTCGATTACATCAAAAGTCACGCACAAACCCGCAATCGAATACCTCCTGACCGACTCCGGGCTATGATCCCGCCATGGAGATGCTTCAGACGGACATTGCCGTAGTCGGTGCCGGGCCGATCGGCTTGGAACTGGCGGTCGCGCTCAAGCGGCACGGCTTCGACTACCTCCACTTCGACGCCAGGCAGATCGGCTACACCGTCTCCTGGTTCGCCCCCTTCACGCGCTTCTTCAGCTCCAACGAGCGCATCGCCATCGCCGGCGTTCCCCTGCACACGCCCGACCAGAGCAAGGCCTCGCGCGAGGAATACCTCAACTATCTCCGCGGCGTAGTCGAGCTCTTCGATCTCCAGATCAACACCTACGAGCCCGTCACCGGCATCAAGCGCGAAGGCGACGGCTTCCTACTCACCACCAATCCCGCCGCGGGCCCGCGCGTCTGCCGGGCCAGGCGCGTGGTGCTCGTGACGGGCGGCACCGATCATCCCCGCCGATTGAACATCCCCGGCGAAGACCTTCCCCACGTAAGCCATTACTTTCAGGACCCGCACCCCTATTTCCGCAAGCAGCTGCTCGTCGTGGGAGGAAAGAACTCCGCCGTCGAGGCCGCCCTTCGCTGCCACCACGCCGGCGCGCACGTCTCCCTTAGCTACCGTGGATCGGAACTGAGCGCCAAGAGCATCAAGTATTGGCTGCTCCCGGAAATCAACGGCCTGATCGAGTCCGGGAGAATTCCCGCGTACTTCAACACCGTGCCGACAAGAATCACGCCGACGGAAATAACCCTGAACCCGTCTACCCAAACCATCCCCGTTGATTTCGTGCTCCTGCTCATCGGCTACGCTCAGGACAACAAGCTGCTTCGCCTGGCCGGCGTTGATCTGGGAGGCGAAAACGAAGCGCCCGTATTCGACGAGCGGACAATGGAGACAAATATCCCCGGCCTGTATGTCGCCGGCACTGCGGTAGGCGGCACGCAGGACAAGTACCGCATCTTCATCGAGAACTGCCACGTCCATGTCGACCGCATCCTCGCCGCGCTCACGGGCGAGAAGCCGCCCGCAGCGCCGGAGCCGATCGCGCGGCCGGAGAGCTGAGGAAGGAGCCAGGAGCCAGACGCGGAAGTAAGCGGTACGCCGAATCGAAGCTGCCGCCAGTAACCCGTCCTGCGCAGCGGTTTCTGCTATTTCTGGCTCCTGGCTTCTAGCTTCTCAGTCCCATCTGCCACCCTATAATCCATCGACATGCCCAACTCCATCGGTCTCGGCCTCCATCGCCCTTCCGCCATCCGCTCGTCAGACTCGTCCATCGAGCACGTCCTCCTCCAGCGTCCGCTCCAGCGCGTGCTCGCTTTCCGCAGGCGCTCGATCGACGACGTCGTGAACAACCCGATGGTCAAAAACGAAATCTACGGCTACTGGAAGCTCAACAAACAGATCGAACGCGCCGGCGAAATCGGCGATCTCGAGCGCCAGTGGAATAGCCTCGGCCGCCGGGGTTAGTCGGACTCCCCCACACGATCCCATCGCACGGTCCCCAATATGCTTCAGATTGGCATCGCTCTTGCCACCAATCCCAGTGGACACAAACAGGAGTTGCGATGCCCAAGGATAAAACCAGCCGCTCGAAACCGAATTCCGCCCCGGACCGCTCGAAGGGTCAGGACACCCAACCTGGTCAATCCGCGCATGAACCACCCGATGACGTGACACAAGCAGTCGAGTCTGGCGATCCCGAAATCACCGGCCGCAAATCCGGCCAGCATGGAGAAACTGCTGAGTCCAGACGTCCGGCTGATCAATCGGACGATGTGTAGCCATCCATTTTCAAAATTCTGTTTCGAAGGTGTGTCGGGCGTTCTTGCCTCTGTCTAATGGTGGGGAGACATTCTTCTCTATCTGCAAGGTGGGGCAGACATTTTTGTCTGTCTTTCGAGGTGGGGCAGCCATTCTTGTCTGCTATCCGAGGTGGGGCAGACAATCTTGTCTGCTATCCGAGGTGGGGCAGACATTCTTGTCTGTCGCGAGTCCGCGAGCGGGGGCATTCCTGCCCCCCGAGCGGACTCGCAACTTCGCTTCGGGTCGGCTCGGGAGGGCAGGAATGCCCTCCACTCCCCGCCCCGACACAGACAAGAATGTCTGCGCCACCATCAATGAATGCCCTCCACTCCCAGACCCGATGCCAGACAAGGAATGTCTGCCCAACCAAGGTTTCCAAACGCACGACACGCGACCGCAGAACGAACTCTACGGCCTTTTCCTCGCGATCAACGCATCCATATACCGCGCAAAGTCCGCGTCGAATTCCTTCTTCGTCCGCTGCCACTCCTCCACGAAATTCGGGCGTTCGAGCCATTTGACGATGTACGCTTCCCAGCCGGCCCATTGCTCGCGCTTGAAAGGGTCGGTCTGGTCGCGGTACATGAGGTAGGAGCGTTCGAGCACGCTGATCAGGATCGCGAACATCATCCCTTCGCGTCGGCGGACCTCGGGCGACGGGCTGGCCGCATGGGGGATCGGGATGTCGAACACATCGAGTTCCGGGTGCTCCAGGCAAAGCTTGACGTAGTCAATGTATTTGTCGTCGAGCGCGTTGAAGGATTCGGTCACCCGCTGCTCCCGCGCCCGGCCGGCTTCGCGCTCGCGCGCTTCGCGGTCGCGGTGTTGACCTTGCACAAACAGGAACACGGCGAGCGCCACGCTGACCAACGAGGCGAGGGGCACCAGGCGTTCGAACGGGCTGAAGCAGCGCTCCAGGAGCCCGAGCGGGAGTTCCCCCATCCGCCGTTCCCCAGCGATCACGAATTCGCGCCGCCAGGTTTCGATCTCGGTGACCGAGACGCCCATCGCCTCCGCCACATCGTGGGCGTCTTCCCCGTTCATCACCCGGAGCACGACTTCCGCCTTGCGCCGCCCCGCGAAGCTCTTCTGAGCCGCGCGCCTTCGCTGTTGCTGCTTTGCCGACGCAATCTTGTCCATCGGCGCAAGTTTACATCAGCCGGGCGCAGGGGCCGCTATAATTTTCCATATCCCAAGTCGCAGCAGCGCGAGGCGGCGGATCGAGTCTTGGATATGCTGGCAATGCCGACCGGAATTGAATGGAGCCCCGTCCCTTGCTACGGGTGATAAGACAAGTGAACAACGCAACCGTAATCATCCTCGGGGTCGTCGTCCTAATCCTGATCCTCATCCCGGTCACGATCGTGGCATACTTGGTGGTGGGAGTCGCCAAGGGCGTCCGCAAAGACCGCGCGCGCAAAGCGCAGAGGGTCTTCCGTGTGCTACCGGGCCTGGGTGAATTTTCCACTACGGACGGCGACCTTTGGACCGGGGAGGTTGAAGGCGTAACCGTCACGCTCAAGTCTCCTGAAGGGCCGCCGGATGAAGGCTTCGTCGCGTTCGTCCGCACGCTTCTGGAATCCTTACCGATTTTTGCAGGTCGCGTCCAGGACTTCCTTCATGCACAAGAGGACTTGAAGGACTGGGCGGATGATGCACACGAATTCGAGGTTTTCGGAATGGACTTTTCGTCAGGCGAAGCGTCGTTCGTGCTGGGATTCGTTCACCCGAAGGATACCGACGGCGTCTACCGCGTCTTATGTGATGGAGGCGTTCTCAAATATCTTGGCCGCGACGACTGATATCTTGCATCATCGAATTATCGCGAACGAAGCCGCGCTGAGCACCCGCGTGTAGTCGGAGCAGAGGACCGCGAACTCGTCCGGCCGCTCGTTGCCGGTCGCGGGGCGCATGCCGGGTTTCGGCTGCAAATCCCCGAGCAACTTGGGCATCTTCCCCGTCAAAAGCCCCGCCGCGATCGCGGCCAGCGGCGTCACGCTGAACGTCTCGGCGACGTGCCCGGCGAGCGACGTGAAGACGCGCTGCCCACCCCGCCGCAAGGCGATCGATTCCAGCCGGTCCAGCCACGTGCCGTTGGCGGAGGTGATGACGTGCGAGACATCGCCCAAGGATCGGAGCACATCCGCCGCCCCGCTCGTCGGCAGCGGCATCGGGCCAGTGGCCGCGAGCACGCGCCCGCGCGGCCGCACGCCCCGGGCTTCCATCGAGCGGCTGCTTTCCAGCACCAGCGTTACCGCGCCGCAGCCGGCGACAAAGCCGCTGGCTTCCTTCGCAAACGGCGCGGCAGGGTCCTGCGCGCGGTGCAATCCCCAGTGTCGATAGGCGGTATGCACGACCGGCGAAAATTCCTCCCCCGCCCCGACGATGGCGCGGTCCCATTCGCCATTGGCGATGCGCGTCGCCGCCAGCGCCAGCGCATCAAGCCCGGCAGTGCGCGAGCCGATCACCGCCTGGCACGGGCCTTTGAGCGACAGCATCAAACTCAAATGCGCCGCAGCGGCGTTGGGCACGCCCTCGGCGAACAGCATTGGATTCGCCGCGGAAAGTCCCTCCTTTACGATCTGCCCGTAATACGCCTCGCTGTAATTGGTCGAGCCGTGCGTGCTCCCGAGCAAAGCCGGGCACGTCGCGGCGAACGCCGGAATGTCGTCGATCCCCGCGTCGCGGCAGGCGAGCATCGTCGCTGCCAGCGAAAGCTTCACATACTCGCTCATTCGCCGCACGCGGCGGGCATTGAGCAGCGCGATAATGTCCGATTCGGGGATCGGGCCCGTGTCTTGCGTGACGCGCTTCGTTTCCGGCGAAGTAAGGGCCGCAACGAATGCCTCGTTGCCGACCATGCCGGGGAGCACGACGCCGACGCCGGTGATGAAAACGGGGGAGCTGAAACGTGAAACGGAATTGAAACGTGAAACGTGAAACGTGATGGGAGAACGCGATTGTGACGTGGCACAGCCGCCCTCGGCTGTGATCGCATGTGGCACAGCCGCCCCGGCTGTGATTCCGCCGGAGTCGGTCGCCGGAGTCACAGCCGAGGGCGGCTGTGCCACAC
>JAQGHP010000391.1 GCA_028288775.1 Phycisphaerales bacterium
GAACATCATGAAGAGAAAATAGCAGATTCCCATCACGATGAACGTGGGAGCGACACCGACGGAGTAGGAGTTCTTGAAATGGTTCATGAGGGCATTGGCGAGGGGCGCGCCGATCATCGCGCCGCCGCCGAACCCCATGATGGCCAGGCCCGTGGCCATGCCCGGGCGGTCGGGGAACCATTTGATGAGGGTGGAAACGGGGGAGATGTACCCGAGGCCCAGTCCGATGCCGCCGACGACTCCGTAGCCGAGATAGATGAGCCAGAGTTGGTGCGTGACGACGCCCAGGGCGGAGATCAGGAACCCGCTGGCGAAGCAGCAGGCGGAGACGAACATCGCCTTGCGTGGCCCGGCGTCTTCGAGCCACCGGCCGAAGAGGGCCGCGGAGAGCCCCAGGAAGACGATGGCGATGCTGAAGATCCAGCCGAGCTCGATGAAGTTCCAGTCGTGCTCGGCGGGTTGGGTGATGCCGATCGCTTGTGCGAGCGGGATCTTAAAGACGCTGAAGGCATAGACTTGCCCGATGGAAAGGTGAATGGCAAGGGCCGCCGGGGGGACGAGCCATCGGGAATATCCGGGGCCGGCGATGGATCGTTCCCTGTCCAAGATGGGAATAGCACGCATTCGAAGCTCCAATTTTGGGGCGAGCTTTAGTCGTGCAGCGGCGAGCTCGCGGTCAGAGTTCCGGAGATGGCGGAGCAAAGGGTGGGCCGAAGCTATCGGGAATAGCGAGCGCGAGGATTGGCATTTGGAGGGGTGCATCCCGGGCTTCCCTAGCACGGGCGGGGGTCTTGTGGCTGCACGCGCATGGGCGATTCGGGACCTCGAATGGTTGTGGAATTGCCCGGCGGCAAAGAAATTGCCCCGCGTTCGAAAAAGACCTTGGGTTCGCCCCCGAGTGAGGCCGATCCGCTGCTCAATTTGGTTTCGTGGACTCCGCGCCGTCCGCCGGTGCTTTGCCGGAGCGCGTTAACCACTTTCGCAGAAGCTCGACGATCTGCCGATCGAGATTGGGCATCAAGATCTCAAGCGGCGTGCGGCCGGCGCGTACCGCGATGAGGAGTGTCCATAGAAAAAGGAGGAAGGCGAACGAGATGTTCTGGATGGAATAGAACTCCCACGAGTAGGAGTTGGGAATGCGAAAGTGAGAGACGGGCCAGAGGTAGAAAATGTCCCAGCCGGGCCCCGAGCCGAAATAATCGAGCAGCAGGTGGAGGTGAAACAGGGCGAGGAAAAGCACGAGCGCCTTGATTCGATGCGTGGAGAAAATCGTCAACACGGCACAGGCGATGAGTCCGAAGGGGAGGCTATGGGCGAGCACGTGGTGGTAATCGAGATACGCCGAGGAGAGGGGGCCGCGAACAATGCCCAGGCCGTCCACGTCCGCGATGCTGGCGGCGACCATGCAGAAGACCCGCTCGCGCGGCGTCAGAGCGAAACAGTTCGCCACGCACCAGCCGGACATGATGTGGGTTTGGACGTGCATGGGGGAGGGAGGACTGAGGACTGAGGACTGAGGACTGAGGACTGAGGATCTGAAGTTGAAAGCAGCCCGAGTAGTATAGTCTGGCTTCTGGCTTCTGGCTTCTGGCTTCTGGCTCCTCGCCTGCTCGCTCAGCACTCCGCATTTTTTACGCAGGGGTATGAATGCTCGGATCGAATCGGCGATACGCCCAGGCGATGGCGGGGACGAGCGCAATCGCCTCGGCGGCGAGAGCGAGCCAGCCCATGCCAATCGCAGGGACCAGGGAGCGGCCGGTTGCGATCCATACGAGCAGCGCGGCGGTCAGGGCGATGATGCCCGCCACGGCGAGCATCAACGCCTTCATGAGCAGGAACACAAACTTTCGGCCCATCACCTGGAAATCGCCGGGGCTGACGGCCGCCGGGCGGCTGGGGAACAGGAGGAAGATCAGGTTCTCCGCGCCGAACAGGATGGCGTTGAACGGGAGCGCCAGGGTCAGCGCGCCCAGCAGGATTGCCCGCTGGCCGGGGAGCATCGCGGCGGCGATTCCGAGCAGCAGCGTATGTACCATCGTGAGCAGCAGCACGGGAACGACGAGCTGCCCGACGGCGACGGCGCTCTCGCGGAGGGGGAGTGCTTTGAGCGTGTCGATGAGATCAACGTCGCCGCGGAAATCGAAGTTCATCATGCTCGAGCAGAGGAAGGTGAGCCACGCGAGGACGCCGAAGAGGACGTTGACGATTTCCTTGTTATGCCCCGCGGTGGCGAGCACCGGCCCCGCACCGACGGCGACGATCAGGAGAAGCAGGAGCAGCCCGCGCGCGCTGCGGCCGGCATTGGTGAGCTGTCGCCAGGCGATCGGCCCCGCGCCGCCGGCCCAGGGGAGAGCGGGCAGATGCCAGGTGGCGGTCTTGCTTACGCCCAGCGAGAGGAATGAGCCGGCGCGGATGCGCTGGATCTTCGCGTAGCGGCGCTCGCTGGCGGCCATCGCGGCTTCCACGTAGTAGGAGTCGAGCAGGAACACCAGCACGAGCAGCCCCGCGTTGAGAACGATCGCGTACGTTGACCACTTGAGCAGGGCGGTCGCGCCGCTCGCGGTCATGGCTTGGGCGAAAGGTTGGAGGGGAGTGAGGATAGCGTTGACCGCGGGGGAATCGCGGAAGCGCTCGAGCGCCGCCTCGCCATGGGAGGAGCCTTCGGCCATCCACGTGCGAACGCCCAGCACGACGATCGCGGCAACGCCGACCATGAGCAGCTTCCGCACGCGCGAGTAGGCGGCCGCGCCGACCGCCTGGCCGCCGAGCACCATCGCGATACTGAACCACTGCACGAACAGCAGCGAGAGGAACACGCCCACGAAGCAGGCCGGCCACCACTGCGCGCGCTGGAGCATTACGATCGAGAGGATCAAACCGGTCAACACGGCGGCGAGCGTGCTTTTGATTAGCTTGTAAGCGAGCAATTCCCGGCGGGTAAACGGGCCGGGGAAGAGTTGATCGACTTCACCGGGAGTGAAGGCGATCGCCTTGTCGCCCGCCGACGTGATGGCGGTGACGACGCAGATTCCCAGCAGCGCCATGGGCATGACGGTGCGGACGTGGGAGATGACGCGCTCGCGCTGTTTCGGGGAGCGGGCCTTGGTGGCGATGAGCAGGACCGGCCCGAGCCAAAGCAGGAAGACCGCCGCCCCGACCGCGAAGAACACAATGCGGCGAGGGGTCCCCGCACCGCGCAACGTCCGCCGCACGAGCCCGCGGCCCTGGAGTGCGATGAGTTTGTAGAGGGCGGGGTGAATCATGGGAGGGAGGGAAAAGAAGCCAGGAGCCGGGGGAGAGAAGCCAGAAGCCAGGAGCCAGGAGCCGGAATGGGAGGGAGAAATCGGAAGCTGGGAATCCCTGATCGCGCGGGAAGCGCGGCCGATATTCGATCGAACAGTTGCTGCTTTGGCCGCATTTCTACTGGCTCCTGGCTTCTGGCTCCTGGCTTTTTTCCCCGGCTTCTTTCCGCTATCGCACCCCTGTCTCGGTCGCCCGGAAGAAAAGTTCCTCCAGCGATCCGTCGGAATCGACCGAGGCGAAGGCGGTTCTGGCTTCCTCCATTTTTCCGAAGAAGAGGCTGCGGCCGTGGTGGAGGATGAGCACGTGGGTGCAGAGGTCTTCGACCAGCGCCAGCAAGTGGGAGCTGATGAGGACCGCGGCCCCGGCGCGGGCGTGCTCGGCGACGGATTCCTTCATGGTGCGGATTCCGCGGGGATCGAGGCCGGTCATGGGTTCGTCGAAGAGAATGCTGCTGGGGTTGTGGAGGTAGGCCATGCAGATTGCGACCTTCTGGCGCATGCCGCGGGAAAGGTCCTGGGCGACGGAAGTGCGCTTGTCGGTGAGCTCGAAGCGGACGATCAGCCGCTCGGCTTGCTCCTCCCACTGCGTCAGTCGATACGCCGCGGCCACGAATTCCAGGTGTTCCCAAACCGTGAGCGTGTCGAAGAGCTTGGGGTCATCCGGCACATACGCGAGCTGACTCTTCGCGCCCACGGGGTCGGCGACCACGTCGCGCCCCGAGACGATCAACTGCCCGCGCGTCGGCGGAATGATGCCGGTGATGGCGCGCATTGTGGTGGTCTTGCCCGCGCCGTTGGGGCCGAGCAGGCCGAGGATTTCACCCGGCCGCACTTCGAAGGTGAGGCCGGCGACGGCGACTGTGTCGAGATAAGTTTTGTGGTAATCGATGACTTGGATCATGGGCGCGAGGCAATGGTAACCGGAAAGGGTCGCGAGGGAACTTCAGGGGGCCTCAATTTGGGGAGCGCGGGATCGACTGGATTGCGCTTCAGTTTCGTTTCCGGGATGCGGCAAAGTAGTGGTCCGGGTTTTCAACCCGTGCGAGGCGTACACGAAAACAGATGACTTTGAACTGCAACGCACCATGCACGGGTTGGAAACCCGTGCCACGATGGAACGGCGAGCAGGGCGGTCTTCGCGTTGATCGTGCGTGTTTAATTGTCGTCTTCCAAGGCGTGGATGAGTTCCTTGAGCAATTTCTCCGCGCCCGAGGGTTCGTCGGGGCGGATGCTCAGGTCCCAGGCGGTGTTCCAATCTACAGTCACGGGCGTGAAGCCCAGGTCCTTGAGGCGCGTGGACATGTCAGGCAGATGGGCTGCGCCGTAGAAGATTGAGATTTTCTTTTTCCCGTCGGCGATCGTGTTCTCCAGGACCTTCAGCGCGACTTTGTTGCGCTCGGTGAGGATGACCGAGCCGTCGGGGCCGTCGAGGCCCATCGCGGCGTTGTCGATTTTGTCGAGCTGTTTGGCGACGACGAGTTTGATCTGCCGCTCCATGTCGGGGCGGGTGAACATTTCGATCATGCCGTCGATCATCTTGTCGGCGTTGGGTTGTTCTTCGGGCTTCTTCGCGTCGTCGTCGCCGTGGGAGAGGGCCTTCATGAGCTGCTTGACCATGAGCATTTCGAAAGTCTCGCCGCGTTCCTGCTGACGTTTGGCGAAGGTCTCGGCGTCCATGTCGGCGTGGACGAAATTGGGCTTGGAATAATCCACGTCGTCGAGCTGAAAATCGAGGTTCAGCACGTCCTTGAGCATGTGCTGGAACTGAGTGATGGGGTTGTCGGATTTCTGTCCCGGCTGGGGGATGCCCGTGCCCTTGGGCTTGACCATCTC
>JAQGHP010000392.1 GCA_028288775.1 Phycisphaerales bacterium
TAACTGGCCATGGGAAGCTCCGGATATTGCCGATTTGCAATTTGCGATTGGGGTGCGCACGGGACGCATCACAATCAACGCGGCTCGCCAGCGTATCAGACCGGCAGCCTCGCGGCGCAAATCAAGACTTCGGATTGCAAATCTAAAATCGCAAATCGGCAATCGCAAATCCCGCTAGTCTTTGTTCGCGCCTGCCTCGACCGGTTCGTCGCGGCGGGGGCGGTCGGTGCGCGGGGCGCGGTCGTCGGGGCGCGGGCCGCGATCATCGCTACGGGGGCCGCGATCATCCCGGCGGGGGGGACGATCATCGCGCTCCCAGCTCGGACGCTCTTCGCGCACGATCGGCTGAGGCTCGACGGCTTCCATCTCCGCCTGGTTCATGTGGTCGGCGTGCAGGATGATGACCCGCAACACCTCTTCGCTGAGCTTCACGTCGCGCTCGATCGCCGCCACCGTGGGGCCGGGGGCCTGGAAGTAGGTGATGATGTACGTGCCGCGCTTCTGGCCGGCGATCTCATACGCCAGCTTCCGCTCGTCCCAACGCTTGATGACGAGGACCTTCCCCTCGTGCCGCTCGATGATCGAGCGCACGAGCTTGAGGCTCGCGTCCACATCCGCCGCGGCCGACTGACCGAAGAGGAACATGCCCTCGTACTGGTTCAAGGTCGGCGCCTTCGCAACTGTCTCTGCCATGGTATGTAGCTCCTGTATCTGCTTCGAATTCTGCTTCCGTATTTCAACGTCGCTTGTGAATCGTGGGTCGTGAAACGTGAAGACGTGAAACGTGACAGGATCGGGCCAGCCGCGTTTTTGATTACGTTTTCCGTTTTACGCTTTACTCACACGTCCCATTCTCACGATTCACTATCCGTTCTCACGTTTCACATCTTCACGTTTCACGACCCACGTTTCACGTACCAGATCTGAAATCCCAGATCTGAGATTTCAGATTTCATACTACTCCGCGTCCGCGTTGAAACGGTTCATCGCGGTTTGGATTCCTGATCCGGCCCACACGATCGCCGCATCCGCGGCGCGGTCGATGGCAGGGCTGACGGCCTGGCGCTGCGCTTCGGAGAAGCGGCCCAGCACATAATCCCTTCCGGCCACGCGGGGCGGCGGGGCGTCCACGCCCAGCCGCAGGCGCGGGTAGTCGCTTGTGGCGAGCGCCCGCTCGATGTCCTTGAGCCCGTTGTGCCCGCCCGAGCTTCCGCCGGCCCGGAGCCGGATCTTTCCGCAAGGCAGGGCCAGGTCGTCGAGCACGACCATAACGTCCTTGGGCGAGAGCTGATAAAACGCCATCGCCGCCTGGACCGACCGGCCGCTCAGGTTCATGTACGTCGTCGGCTTGAGCAGCAGCACTTTTTCGCCGCCCGCGCCTGGCACGGTTCCGTCCATCGCCAGCCCGTCGAATTTGGTCCTGGCGGCCCGGTCAAACTCGCCGGGCCCGAACGCCAATCCGATTCTTTCGGCCAGCCGGTCAATGACCTCGAAGCCGATATTATGCCGCGTCCCGGCATACTCGCGGCCCGGGTTGCCAAGTCCGACGATGAGTTTCATGGACGTTTGTCAGTTGTCCGTCGTCCGTTGTCAGTTGTCAGAGAAAATGCCGACAATCAACGGCAACTGACAACGGACAACTGACCAGGAACAACCTTCCTCACTTCTTCTCCGCCTCGCCCGCTTCGCCCTCTTCGGGCTTGCGGCCGATGACTTCCGGCTCGGCGGTTTCGCCTTCGGCCGGGGTGGCGGCTTCCTCGACGATCTCGCGGACGGTGGCGACGATTTGGTCTTCATCCGCAGTCGGCTTCACGTTCGGCGGGAGCGTCAGCTCCTTGACGTGAAGGACGCTGTTGAGCCCAAGGTCGCTGACGTTGTGGCGGATGATGTCGGGGATGTCGGTGACCAGGCACTCGACTTCCATCTCGCTCATGATCTGCTGGAGCACGCCGCCCTCGGCTTCGCCCTTGGGCGTGCCCTTGAGTTCGAGCGGCACGGTGACCGTTACGCGCTCGTTGAGGTCTACGCGGGCGAAGTCCACGTGCAGGACTTCGAGGCCCAGGTGATCGTATTGCACTTCCTTGACGAGCACGGTCTCGCTCATCTGGCCGACGGCCAGGGAGAACAGGTGCGCGCCGCGGTTGAGGTGCGTGGAAAGCTCCTTGCGCGGGAGCGTAACGGGGACGACCGCCTGCTTGTGCCCGTAGATGACGCCGGGGATAAACCCGGTGTCACGCAATCGCTTGTTCGCGCGGGAACCCAGAGCGCTACGGGCCTGGGCGGTTACGGTGATGGTTTGTGCCATAGGTTCTCCAAAACAGTTGCTGGTTGCTGGTTGCTAGTTGCTGGTAAATGCCGGTCTTTACCAGCAACTAGCAACCAGCAACTCTCTTCTCAATCTCTTCCTCTTCCGTCGTTCTTGAACAGGGCGCTGACCGACTCGTTATGGTGAATGCGGTGAATCGCTTCGCCGATCAGATCGGCTACGCTCAGCACCACGAGGCGATCTTTGATCGCGTCGGCGCGGTTGCCGATGGGGATGGTGTCGGTGACGGCCAGCTTCGTGAACTTGCACTCCGCCAGACGCTCCATGGCCGGGGGGGCGAATACCGCGTGGGTGGCGCCCATGTAGATGTCCTTGGCGCCATTGTCGCGGAGGATGCGCACGGCCTCGGTAACGGTACCGGCGGTGGTGATCATGTCGTCCACCATCAGCACGTTCTTGTCCTGCACGTCGCCGATGATGTGGGCGGCCTTCGTCTTCGCGCCGCTCTCGCGGCGCTTGTCGATGATGCAGATTTCGCCGCCCAAATGGTTGGCGTAAACCTGCGCCCGCTTCACGTTGCCCACGTCCGGCGATACGAATACGCGGTTGGTCAGCTTCAAGCTCTTAAACCACTTGAGCAGCACCGGCGACGCGCTCAGGTGATCCACGGGAATGTCGAAGAACCCCTGCACTTGGGCCGCGTGAAGGTCGATGGATACCACGCGGTCGGCCCCGGCGCGCTCGAGCAGGTTTGCCACGAGCTTCGCGGTGATCGGCGTGCGGCCTTCGTCCTTGCGGTCCTGGCGGGCGTAGCCGAAGTACGGGATGACCGCGGTGACGCGGTTGGCGCTGGCGCGTTTCAGGCAATCGATCCAGATCATCAGCTCCATCAGGTGCGCGTTCACCGGATGGCAGGTCGGCTGGACGATGTAACAGTCGCGGCCACGGACGTCTTCATCGACCTTGACCATCAGCTCCCCGTCGGGGAACAGCTCGGTCCGCCCGCCGCCCATGGGGATCTGCAAATAGGTGCAGATCTTCTGGGCCAGTTCCGGGTGGGCCCGGCCGGTGAAGAGCTTGAGCTTGTCGGGGTCGATGTGCGACATATCACCGAGTTCCCTTGAACTGATCGAGGACCGAAGTTTCGGTCGAAATTTGCGCTGCGACGGTCGTACCTTCGGGGACGATGCTCTGCCGGGGGATGGTGACGAACGGCCCGATGGTGCAATCGGGGCCGATGGCCGAATCCCGCCCGACGTAGCTGAACGGGCGGATGATGGTGTCCGCTCCGATGCTCACGCCCGCTTCGATGTAGGTATTGATCCCGCTGACGATGGTGACGCCGCTTTCGAGGAACTGCCGCTGGATGCGTTCCTGCATGATCGCGTCCACCTGCGTCTGCTGCTCGCGGCTATTCACCGACAGCACATCCTCCGCGGTCACCGCCTGCACGGCCAATACCTTCTTGCCGTGGCTCCGCAGAATGCCGTATATGTCGGTGAGATAATATTCGTGCTTCTTGTTTTCGTTCTTCAGCCGCGATAGGGCGAACAAAAGTTCTTCGACCTTGACGCAGTAGTAGCTGGGGAACACTTCGCGGATTTCGCGTTGGGCGGGGGTGCAGTCGATTTGTTCGATGATCTCGAGAAAGTTGCCCGCCGGGTCGCGGATAACGCGGCCGTAGCCCGTAGGGTCATCGAGCACGGCCGTCGCCATGCTGGCATCCGCATGCTCGTCGTGATGCGCCTTTTGCAGCGTCCTGAGCACCTGCCCGCGGATCAGCGGCCCGTCCCCCGCAAGGATGAACACGTCTCCCTTGGGATGCTGGCGGAGATGCGCCTCGCACGACCGGGCGGCATGCCCGGTGCCGAGCTGTTCGGTCTGCTCGACCCAGATGATTCGCTTGTCCTGCCCGAACTCGGCGATGACTTCGTCCTTGCCGTGCCCGACGACGACCATGACGCGGTCACACCCGGCGTCAAAGCAGGCCTGGAGCACGTAATGAAGCATGGGCTTGCCGCACACTTCGTGCAGCTGCTTGGCCCGCTTGGACTTCATCCGCGTGCTCTTACCCGCGGCGAGGATGATGGCAGTGGGGGACATAGGAACCAAGGACTGAGGACTGAGGACTGAGGACTGAGCAAATGCCGGTGAAGTTACTGGCTTGTACTCAGTCCTCAGTCCTCAGCACTCAGTCCTACGAATGAGCTGGCCCGCTAGGATTCGAACCTAGACAAACTGGACCAAAACCAGTTGTGCTACCGTTACACTACGGGCCAATCTGC
>JAQGHP010000469.1 GCA_028288775.1 Phycisphaerales bacterium
CAAGCGGTGCCAACATCACCTTCAAGGCCGCCAACTATGGCTCCAGCCAGTACGTCAGCGTGCAGGCCATCAGCGGCACGTTCGCCGTCGCCGGCGGCACCAGCGGCAAGTCCAACGGAAAGGACGCGGCAGTGCAGGTCAACGGAGCCACGGCGCAAGCCGACGGCACCAACATCAGCTACCGCGACAACAACCTCGACGTGAACTTCACGCTTTCCGCGGCCCTTAACAACGGCAAGCAGAAGACCTTCGGCATCACCGGCGGCGGCGCGACCTTCTCGCTCGGCTCCACCGTCACCGAAACCGACAAGGCGAGCATCGGCATCCAGTCCGTCTCCTCGGGCAGCCTCGGGGACGCCACGCTCGGCTTCCTCAGCTCCCTGCAGAGCGGCGGCGCCAACTCGCTGAGCAGCGCGAGCCTCGTCAACGCGCAGAAGATCGTCAGCGAAGCCATCACGCAGGTCAGCAGCCTTCGCGGCCGGCTGGGCGCGTTCCAGAAGTACACGATCGGCTCCACCATCAACAGCCTGGGCGTTGCCTACGAAAACGCCTCGGCCGCCGAGAGCAACATCGCCGACACCAACTTCGCGTCGGAAACCGCGAACCTCACCCGTGCGCAGATCCTGTCGCAGGCTGCCACCACGGTGTTGGCGTCCGCCAACAACTCCCCGCAGAGCGCCCTCACGCTGCTGCAAGGTCACTAATCTGACCCTCCCGGAGTTCGCGCACGGTAATCCGTGACGCGGCAACACGCGGGCGGATGGTCCCGAAATCCGCCCGACTTTCTCACAAGTCCAGAACACCCCCGGCTCCAAAGAGCCGGGGGTGTTTGTTTTGTTGGTGCGGGCGAAATTCGCAGCGCTATTGCACTTTCCCGAGGAGTTGAAATTGTCCCGTCGTTTGCGGCACGCCCCCCGCGTGCGGCGCGGTATAATCCGATGCCGCTTACAACCGGCTGGCGGCCACGCGTATGACGAAGGCTTGCCGGCGGTTCGTCAACTTGAGAAAGGGTCGTGCAATGAAAAACCTAAAGCTTCAGCTACTGCTGCCCGCCCTTATTTTGCTACCGCTTGCCATCGGCTGTGCCGGCCCCGATTGGACCGAAAAGCCCGCGCCGCGCACGGCAACCACCCGCATCCTCCTCGTCCGCCACGGCGAAGCCCTGGTCAATCTCCCTCACCCGGCGGACGCATCGCCCGATTCCCTCGACCAGCTCACCCCCCGCGGCTTGGGCCAGGCCGATGCCGCCGCCAATCGCATTCGTGGCCAATCGGTCGCGCTGGTGGTCACGTCACCAGCCCGCCGAGCCCGGGAAACTGCCGGCGCAATCGCCGCCCGGCTCTACACTAATCCCCCCGTGAGCGACGATGCCTTCGCACCTCTCCCGCCGGGCGGCGTATCCGCCCAAATGATGCATGCCCCCACGACCCAGGATTCCGCCGCCATGATGGCCGCCCCCGATGCCCAATCGCGCGATGCCGCCATCGACCGCGCGAGGGAGGCCATCGACCGCCTCTCGCAACAACACCCCGGCCAGACTATTCTGATCGTCACCCACGGCGACGTGATCGCCGCTCTCATCGGCCACGAAGTACCGGTCGGCTCGACCTCAGAGATCGACGTGAACCACGGGAGCCAGCTCGCAGTTCCAAGCCACCCATGACACCCAAGCCCGAAACCTCTGCAACGCAAACGCCATCGGTTATTCGTTGCCATTGGGCGACTTCGCCGCTCATGGCGCGCTACCACGACGAAGAATGGGGCGTGCCGCAACACGACGATCGCATGCTCTTCGAGTTCCTGATCCTCGAAGGCGCGCAGGCGGGATTGAGCTGGGAAACCATCCTGAAAAAGCGCGAGAACTACCGCAAGGCCTTTCACAATTTCGACGCAAAAGCCATCTCCCGCTACGGCCCGGCGGACGTCGCCCGCCTAATGGCCGACGCCGGCATCGTCCGCAACAAACTAAAAATCGCCGCCACGATCCAGAACGCAAAAATCTTCCTCGAAGTCCAAAAGGAACACGGCTCCTTCGACGCCTACATCTGGCAATTCGTCGGCGGCCGCCCCCGGGTCAAGCCCGTTCGCAGCTTCAAGCAGATCCCCGCCAAAACCCCGGAGTCGGATGCCATGAGCAAAGCCCTGCTGAAGCGCGGCTTCAAGTTCGTCGGCTCGACGATCTGCTACGCCTACATGCAGGCCACCGGCATGGTAAACGACCACACCGCCGACTGCTTCCGTCACCTCCCGGGCGAGTAACACTCGCCTCTTGTCTCCGTCATCCTCTCAAGACTGAAATCCCTGTCCGTGCCACACCAAACCCAGGCAGTCTGAGCATTCTTTAGCCGCCCTGCTTGCGGGGCGTTTCTCCGAGCGCCTCCAAAAGCGCCCCGCAAGCGGGGCCAAACGGTGCAGTTCGAACAGCACTGGCCCCATGGAGAAGGCCGAATGGGATGACCGGTCCCCTCGGTCACACGTGACCGATCCCTCTCCCCAAACCCCTGATCTCGCTTCAAAAACGCACTTCGTGACCGATTTTGACCGATTTTGACCGATTTAAAGGCACTTTTTGTAACAGATTCGATAAATGGAATGTGTTGTGAATCTCACGCCGGCGGCGCGGCCTTTCCGGGCGCTGCGTTGACAACAATAGCCCCCACGAGAAGCCCGTCGCACCACGATGCCGTCTCCGGCAAATGAACGCTTGGGCTATCGTCGTGAACACCGCGTGCATGTCGTCGCCGACACCTGACTCCAGGAACGGACGCACCTACGAAGTTCTTCGTTGACTGTACGAAGCCGTTCGTATATCTATGCCTTGTCATTCAATGGAGGCTCTTTTGCCGCGACAAGAACTGCCACGTCCGACCGCTGGCGAGTTGGCGATCCTTCGCGTGTTGTGGGAGCACGGGCCCGGGACCGTGCGCGACGTCTGGGAACGGCTCAAAGGCCCGCGCCCCGTCGGTTACACCACCGTCCTCAAACTTTTGCAGATCATGGCCGCAAAGGGCCTGGTCGCGCGGGACGACCGGCGTCAGAGCCACGTCTATTCTGCCGCCCGCGGGGAGGAACAGACGCAGCGCGCCCTCGTCAGCGACCTGCTCGACCGCGCCTTCGGCGGGTCGGCGCAGAAGCTCGTGCTCCGCGCCCTCGACTCCCGGAAAGTGTCGCCGCAGGAACTGGCAGAAATCCGCCGTGTGCTGGACCAACTCGAAGGAGGCGTCAAATGAACACGCTTGTGGCATGGTTAAGTGGAATGCACGCGTCGCCGATGACCCGGCGCCTCGGATGGGTGCTGCTACACAGCCTGTGGGAGGACGCGGCGGTCGCCGCCCTGCTCGCCCTCGCGCTGCTGCTCCTGCGCCGCGCTTCCGCCGCGGCCCGCTACGCGGCGGGGTGCGTCGCGATCGCACTCATGGCGCTGCTGCCCGCCCTCACGCCCGCGCCCGATGCCGCCCCTCCCGCCTCCCACGCCTCGCCCCGTTTTGCCGCGGCCGAACGAATCGGGCCCGCCGTCGCGCCCTTGGAAGCGATCGAAGAGCCGCACGCACACCCCCCCGGCCCCGATCGCCCGTGGCTCGCGTGGACCGTCGCGGCGTGGCTGTTGGGCGTCGGCGGGTTCTCGCTGCGCCATCTCTACGGATGGGCGCTCGTCCAACGCCTCGCCCGCCAGGGCCACGAGCCCTCCGACGTCTGGCGACGCAGAGTCAAGGAACTGGCAACACGACTTCAGGTCCGCACCGCGGTGCGCCTGCGCGTTTGTGCCCGCGTTTACGTCCCCGCGGTCATGGGCTGGCTGCGGCCGGTCATTCTCATCCCTGCCTCGGCGCTGACCGACCTCACGCCCGAGCAACTTGAAGCACTACTTCTCCACGAACTGGCCCACGTCCGGCGGCACGATTACGCAGTCAATCTGCTCCAGACGGCCGCCGAGACGCTGCTGTTCTATCATCCCGCGGTCTGGTGGGCGTCGCGCGTGGTCCGCCGGGAGCGTGAAAATTGCTGCGACGACCTCGCCGCCCGCGCCTGCGGCAGCCGCGTGGTCTACGCGCGGGCGCTGGCCGCGATGGAAGAACTGCGCGCCGTCCCGACGCGCCTGGCCCTCACCGCCCGCGGCGGGGTCTTGCTGCATCGCATCCGCCGGATCGTCGGCCTCCCCGTTCCGCACCACGACCGCTGGACGCCCCTGCTCGCCACGCTTTTCATCGCCTCCGCCTGCGTTTTTTTGTTGCTCATGCCCCCGCGCCTCAAAGCCGGTGAGAGTGGCGACGCCTCGGCCCACCCGGCCGCGAAGGATGCTTCAGGCAGCGTCAACGCCACGGAAGCCAGGGGCATCGAACCGGCAGACCTCAAGGAGGACCGAAGCGACTACCGCATCAGCCGCAACGACCTGCTGCAACTCACGTCTTCCGATCCCGCCACGCCGGGGAAGAAAACGGTCAGGACGGTGCGAGTCACCGAAACCGGGAGTATTTCGCTGCCTTACTTGGGCCCGCTGAAGGCGGCCGGGCGCACCGAAGCGGAACTGGAGGCCGCCATCGCCCAGACGTATAGGGATGCCAATCTCGCAGCGGGTCCCGTTTCGGTGAAAGTGGTCGAGGCACGCGGCCGGGCGTTCCAAGTCGTCGGCGGCGTCGAGAAGCCGGGCAACTACGAAATCCGCGACGCAAAATTCCGCCTGTTGGACGCCATCGCGCTCGCCGGCGTGCGCGGC
>JAQGHP010000471.1 GCA_028288775.1 Phycisphaerales bacterium
GAGATGGCCGTGCTCAAGCCCGGCAGCTTCCGCACCTGCACCATCGACGACATCGAAGTCTCCCCCGTCGTCAGCCAGCTCGAACACAAGCTCGAGGAATATGAGCTGGGCGACTACGAGCACTACATGCTCAAGGAGATCTTCGAGCAGCCCGCGGCCATCCGCCGCTGCCTGGGCGGCCGGGCCGAGCGCCGCGAAGGGCGCATCGTGCTGGGCGGCCTCGCCGACCACACGCGCGACCTCGCCAAGGCGCACCGTTTCATCCTCACCGGCCAGGGCACAGCGTGGCACGCCGCCCTCGTGGGCGATTACCTGTTCGAAGACCTTGCGAAGGTTGTCACCGAAGCCACCTATGCCAGCGAGTTCCGCTACCGCAATCCGCTGGTCGAAGAAGGCACGGTCATCGTCGCCATCAGCCAATCCGGCGAGACGGCCGACACGCTCGCCGCCCTGCGCGAGGGCAAGGAAAAGGGCGCGCTGGGCCTTGGCGTGATCAACGTCGTCGGCTCCACCATCGCACGCGAAACCGACGGCGGCATTTATCTCCCCGCCGGCCCCGAAATTGGCGTCGCCAGCACCAAGGCGTTCACCTGCCAGTGCGCGGTGCTCACGATGCTGGCCCTGTTCATCGGCCGCCGGCGTTTCATGGGCCAGAGCCAGACGCAGGAATTGATCCACGGCCTGTGCGCCATCCCCGAGCAGATGGAGCGGATCCTGGAGCAGAGCAGCCTGGTCAAGGAGATCGCGCAAGAGTTCTGCGACCGCGAGAACTGGCTGTTCCTGGGCCGCGGGTATCACTACCCCGTCGCCCTGGAAGGCGCGCTGAAGCTCAAGGAAATCAGCTACATCCACGCCGAGGGCATGCCCGCCGCCGAGATGAAGCACGGCCCGATCGCCTTGATTAATGAAGGAATGCCCGTCGTGTTCCTGGCCACCAAGGGCCTGCAATATGACAAGGTGATCAGCAACATCGAAGAAGTCCGCGCCCGCGGCGGGCGGATCATCGCCGTCGCCACTGAAGGCGACACCGCCATCCGCCGCTACAGCGACCACGTCGTCTACATCCCCGACGCCCCCGAGCCCCTGCAGCCGATGCTCAGCGTCGTGCCGCTGCAACTGCTCGCCTACCACGCCGCCGTCATTCGCGGCTGCAACGTGGACAAGCCGCGGAACCTGGCGAAGAGCGTGACGGTGGAATAGACTGGTAAGCTCACAAGCTCATCCATTAACCGTGCTGGAGCCATAGTTCCGTGGCATGGGCGGCCCGCCATGGGTCCCTATACTCTGCGCCATTCAATTCCTTACCGGCTTTCATTCACGAAAGAAGGTATAATCCACGACATGACGTTGCAGGCCGTTCCAATTTCCCGCGAGTTCAAGCCGGGCACGACGGGTTGGACCGCCGCAGACCTTGACGATCCGCTATTCGAGCGGGCGTGGATGCGCGGCAATTTCGAGATCGTGGAAGGAGTCCTCACGAGCATGCCCGCAGCGTACCACTCCGGCGGCAGGGCGCTGTACAGGCTGATGACCCGCGTGACCAATCAGGTGGGCGAGGCCGCGGGAAACTTTTCGATCGAAGCGGAAATTATAGTCGACGAGGCGCGTGTCGCGCGGGCGGATGCCGCGTACCTCACTATTGCCGAGGAAACGCGCCAATCGGAAGCGGCGCGTGCGGCCGGGCGCGATGACACTGATCGCACGCGCATTCTTATTTCGCCAACCCTGCTTCTTGAATCCATAAGCCCCGGCCATGAACTACACGACCGCAGAACCAAGCGGCGATGGTACGCCGAATTCGGCGTGCCAAACTACTGGCTCCTCGACACCTTTAATCGCTCCCTCGAATGCCTTGTCTTGGACGGAGGCGCGTACCGCGTGGACGCCGCCGGCCGCGGCGACGACGAGGTGCGGCCCTCACTTTTCCCCGGTTTGGCTATCCGCCTTCGCGAGCTTTGGAGCATCTGACTCACCCGCCCGCGCAACTTGCCCTCACAGCTTCACCTTCACCCGCAATACGTCATCCTTCCGCGTCACGATCAAGTGCGCCGTCGTGTTGTCGTCGAACACCGGCCGCATCTCCGGCGTCGCCGGGTTGTACGGACCGCCCACTTCCTGCCCGTCCACCGCCAGGTAGATCTTCCCGTCGCGGCGTTGCAGGTATGCCAGATGCTTGCTGTCGGGGCTGAACGCCAGCGGCCCCGCGTATTCCAGCGGCTTGGACTCTGTGCCGTCCGCCACCACCATCACCGTCTTCTCGCCGCTCACCGCGCGGTACGCAATCCGCTTGCTGTCGGGGCTGAAGGTCGGCGGCTCCATCAGGTCGTACGCCTTGCCCTCCACGCCGTCCACTACGAGCTGCCACTTGCCGTTGTACTGCGCGCCGTATGCCATCCGCTTGGAATCGGGGCTGAATAGGGGCGTCCCTCCCAGCAGGTTGTCGCACGGCTTGAGGTGCTTGCCGTCCAGTACCAAAAAGGTGCTCTTGCCCGTGCTGCCCTGATAGACGACCCGCTGGGAATCCGGGCTGAAACGCAGCGTGCCGTTGCCCAGTGCCTGGAATGATTCCTGCGGCGTGCCATCGAGCACGATGAACTGGCTGCCTCCCTTCTCGACGCCGTACGCGACGCGCTTGCCGTCGGCGCTGAGCGTAAAATCCCCGGCCATCAGATGGTCGTAGGCGGGGCTTTCCTTCCCGTTAATGACGACGACCGTCTTGCCGCCCTGGTCCACCACTGCCACGACCCGCCCGCTGTCGGTGCTGAACCCCGGCCCCAGTTTCACGCCGTCGTACGCCTTGCCTTCCTGATCATTCATCACCAGCATGTGCTTGGCGCCCTCCACCGCCTCATAGGCCAGGTGCCGGCTGTTGGCGCTGAAGATCAGGCTCCCCTCCGCGACCGCGGCGTAGGCTTTAAGCTCCTTGCCGTCGAGCACGATGAACTGTTTGCCGCCGCGGGTCGCACGATAGGCGAGGCGCTTGCCGTCGGGGCTGAACTGCGGGGAGTCCGCCGCGTCATAGTGCGGCAGTTCCACACCGTCGGCGACGATCGCCCCCCCGCCCCCTTTCACGAGCACGCCATAGGCCCAGTGCTGCCCGTCGTGGCTCCAGAACACGCGGTTGTGGTTGATACCGTAGTACGGCTTTTCCGGTTTCCCGTCGATGACTGCGAGCGTGTCAGTCGCGGTCTGCACGACGAACGCCAGCTTCCGGGCATCGGGGCTGAAGCCGAGGCTCTCGGGAATGATCCAGTCGTACGCCGGGCCTTCCTTGCCGTCGAGAACGATGTAGTGCTTCCCCTCGCGCACGCCCATCAGCGCGGCATGGTTGACGTCCGCGCTGAGCACGAGCTGCTTGAGCGACGAAAACGCGGCGATATTCCCCAGCGCAGTCTCCTCGACCGCCGCCCGCGTGGTCGGCCCCGCAACTACCGCGGGCGCAGTCGCCGGTCCCGCGCCCCGCGCCACGGTTCCGACGCCGCACGCCGCCGCCAATGTCAAAAAACAGAATGCACGCTTTGCCATTGCCCACTCCCGAAATCAAAACCCGCCATCCCGAGGCGGGAGGAGGCTGCATCATCGGCTTAGAAATCGCTTTGTACAGATTGGATTACCGCGCCGCCACGATCCGAATCGACCGCACGTTCATCAGGGCGCGGCCATCGTCGAGCGTAAGCGGCTTGAGGGCGATCGGGTGTTCGCCGGCGGTGAGGGTGAGATCGCCGACTTGGAGGGTGTTGTAAACGTCCCAGCTTCCCGTGGGCTTGCTGGTGCCGGTGAAGCGGTGGTTGCCGACTTGCATCTCGTATACCCCGCCGCCGTTGCCGGGGTCGCAGGCGTAGACGATTTCGATGTGGTACAGACCGGTCTTTGCCACATCGACTTTCCACGCGGCGGATTCAGTCGTGTGGTGCCAGAAGCCGATGTTGGGCTCACGGCCCTCCTGGACGCGGATCTCGCCACCGTCGAGTTTTGCCGCGGAAGCGGTGAGAGTAATTGGCGGGGACTTAGCATCGCCCGCCTGGTCGGCATCGCGCGGTGCCGGGTGCTCAGGCGCGCCCCCCGCCTGAACCGGCCCGGCGGGCACTTGCGAATCAGCATGCGTCGCGGACGGTATGGTGTGGGCTTTGGCTATCGCGAACGCCGACGCGGCCGCTTCCTCTTCGCGGGCGATCCGCCGCAAGCCGATTCTGAACACGGCGCTAAGAAGCACGGCAAGCAGCACGATCACCGCCGCCGCCACTGAAACAATACGCCACATGCGCCCGCTCCTGACCTGAGAACCCCAACGGATTCTACCGCGGTACGGCGGTTGACGTTATATGGAAATGGCCGCGCACGCCCAGATCATTTCACCGACCGCGGCACCTCGACGATGCGGACGGCGTGGATGACCACGTCCACACCGCTGCAGCCCAGGGTCAGTGATTTATTGTCGACCGCGCGGTCCGCGCCGTTGAATCCCACTCCCGCGCGGGCGGCGTAGTTGGGGCCTAGTTCACTGTAATCGGTGACCCAGTCGCGGAGCGTCACGCCGTTGACGATGCCGCGAACGCCCGATCGCCGGAACTGCACGACGGAGGTGTAGCGGCGTCCGGGCTGAAGGACAATCGCCCCGCGGAGCATCGGTCCGTACGAGCCGACGCGGAGCGCCAGCGGCTCAAAATTGGCGAAGTTCGAGCCCACCTCCCAGTTCAACCGCGTGTTGTTCACCGGAAAGCCCTGCATCAAATTGCCGTTCCCGCGGGTCGGGGTGTATTCGACGATGAAATCGAAATCACCCACGGGCTGGTACGGGAGCGTCAGCGAGCTGCCGTACAGCTCGCCCGAAATCAGCGCGCCGTGATCGCGCTTCCATCCGGCTCGGGTGACGGCGTCGGGGTCCAACAGCGGCATCAGGTCGATGCGGCGGGAGAGCGTGGCGAGGCGCTGCAAAGCGCGCTCGGGGAACGCCGCGGGATTCGCCGCGCGAGCCTGCAGATACCAAAAGCACGCCCGCTCCTTGCAGCGCGACGCGGTTGACGGGCTCTCGGGTGCGGCCCGGTCCCACCAGCCGTCGCCCAGCTTAATCTGCCCATCCGGCTCGGCCGGGGCCAGGGCCTCGGCCTCGGCCAGCGCCTTGAGGGGCAGGTCCGAGCCCTTGGCCAGCATCGGAAGGCCCTTCTCCCAGCGCCCCGCGGACAGGCAGAAAAAACGCCCCGCCTTCGAGTTGGCGTCGGCGTCATTAGGGTCTTCGTGCAGTTTTTTCAGGAGGGGCGCGATGCGGGCGAACTGCTGCTGGAGCTCCCGCAGATCCTTGGCGCGGGCCTTGGCCCGCGGCAGTTCCTCGTCCTTGCCCGCGCCAAACGCCGTCTCCGCCAGGCTCGCGGCGCGGAACGCGACCTCCAACTCGTCGCCATCGCCCGCGTCGTCGGCAACCTGCATCGCCGCCTCGCCCAATTCATGGTAAGCCACCGGCGACTTCGCGTGCATTGCCGAGGTCAGGACGGCCAGCTCGATCTCCGGCTGATCCACCTTGAACTCCGCAACGATCGCATCCACGCAAAGCGTCGCCCCCTTGATGTCCGCCGCGCCGGCGGAGACGTCCGCCGCCTCACGCAGAAGCGCATAGCGCTCCGTCGCGTCAGTGGAAGCCCCCGCCTCGTCGCTGAGCTTGCGGGCCAGTGATTGGCGGACAATCGCGGTGTTGTCGGCGTAGAGCGTGGCGAACTTCGCCTTCACACGCTTGCGCGCTTCGGCCACTTCGGCGTCGGAGGGCGGGGGGGCGGTGCCTTTGCGCGCCTTGGGCTTTTGTTCCGCCGACTCGGCCCCGTTCGCGAGCATGTCCAACTCGTCCTTACGAAAGTGGGACAACACCGCCGACGGAACCGACTGCATCTCCTCCCCGGTGGGCTGCCAGGAAAGCCCCACGGTCTCCTGACCCCCGGCATAGCGGATCTGGGAAACCTTGAGCACGACGTCATGCAGGCCCTCGTTCATGGTCAAAATTCCCGGCGCGGCGATTTTTCCGTCCACGCCCCCGCGGCCGGAAAGAACGAGACGCGGGCCCACCGACAATTCCACCGTCCCGTGCGACTGAACCATAAACCGCACCGAGATTCCCCCGGGCGGCACGACCACCAACCCTTTCCACTTGAATGACATCGGAAGTACGGTCCCGACGCTCGACGCCGGCCGCTCGAAGGCCACCCGCACCCGCTTGACCAGCTTCGCCTCCTTTACGTGACCGAAATCCGCCGCGTCATACAATTCGGCCACCAGACCCGGCCCGATATCTTTGCTGCTGACCACCTCCACGCCCGGCGTTCCAGGTCTCCGCTCCGTGGGTTCCGGAGGGGTCGTGCGCGGGGGAACCGCGGGCGGCCGCGCGGGCACGTCCGGATCGGGGGCCGTGGGCTGCTCGGGAACCGGTCGCGGCGTGGGCGTCGTGCGGGCGGGAGGACGCGCGGGGGTGGACGGCGGCGTCGCAGTGCCCGGGGCGGAGGGAAAGTCGTCGTCGAAAATGCTCTGCGCGCCCCGCGCGGGCGTCGGCGGCAGGAATAATATCGCGGCCACAACCACTGCCGGCATTCCAATGGCCCGACGGAATATCAATTCCGCGATGCTCGACCGACAAATTCGAGACCCCGTAGCCATGAATGCCTCCCTTGATTTGCGCAGGAATAAACCCGCACCCCATTGCAGTTGAAACCGCAAAAACTTCAATTTTGAAACACGATAGCAAGCCAACATCGAAACCGCGCAGCCGGCAGACACCCCCGCCGATATGCGACAGACAGGCCAGCCGGCAAACTACCATACGCCGATTGCCCCGTCCAATGTTTTCACAACCATGCGACCCCCCCCACTTCGACGCGCCCCGCCCGCGCGAGTTCCGGCAAAAATGGCCTGAATTGTCGTTCCTTCCCTGCCGCGTGGATGGCCTCTATTGCTCGACCTTCAGCTTCCCACCCTCCACGTTAATCCGCTTTGCGCCGCGGTATTGGTCGTAGGTCTTGTTCATCTCCGCAACATCGTCGAACCACCCGACGACATAAGCCGCTCCAAAACTTTCGCCCGCCTTCACGTTCTTACGGTGCAGTTCCTCGATGAAACACACGTAGCCGCGCTGGTGGCACCAGGCCTCGGCGACTTCTGACGGGTCAAGCGTCATCCCCACCAGCCAGGGGCCGGGTTTGCCGGCGAGTTTCACCTGGTACCCGCGGATCATTCGCCCGGGCGCCGCGCCCGCCTTGCGCTGGTAGAGGAACTTTTCGTCCGGGCCGAAGTCCTTCAAGAACTCTGCCGCGGGGATCGGCTTGTCGAAGTAGCTGAGGTACACCTGCTCGAAGCTATCGCCCGCGTTGTGCTTGATGTGGCCCGGCATGTCCAGACGATAGAACAAGTCGTCCACGTCGTTCGCGCTGGTGATCCGCTCGGCGCTCAGCACGTAGCGCACGCCCGGCTGAAAGACCAGCGTCTGCTCCCACGTGGAGCCCGCCTTGAAGCCCGCGCCCGCCTGCGTGTAGACGTAGCGCAACCGCACGGCCACAAACCCTTCGCCGCGAAGAACCTCGGACGGCAGATGTTTCGCCTGCGTACACAATTGCGGGCCCTCGACAATGTGCTTGGGGAGATTGCCGTGGACTTTCGGGTCACGGGCGTAACCGTCCTCGCGCCAGCCGGGGGCCATGAGCCAGTCCTGGATGTGCAACCCGAACCCCAGGTCGTGTGCCCCCGTCTTCTTATCGACGAGGGTACCCGCCGCGATTCCGCTGACGTAGCCGTTTTTGCGGATGGTGCCCGACAGGGTGTCCGTTTCGATCTGCACGACATCCGCGGTCTCGCTCACCTGCACCTCCTCTGTGGCCCGTCCGAGCCTCGCGGGAAAAAGGACGAGCGGGAGCAATACCGCAGCCAAATAGCGGAAATGAAAGCGTGCCATCGAATTACCCTCTCCCGTTTCCCCGAACGTATGTAGAGAGCCCAGGATTGTCGTGTTGCAACCGATTACGAATAATCGCGCGCCTGAAACTCGGCCCCCGGCCGCGCATGAGGGAATAACCGCGGCCGCCCCGCGTATTGGCTTCTTGGAGGAACCCCGCGTGCCTATTTGTGTAAACCGCCGCCTTATTGCGCTCTCGACTCTTGCCGCCCTTGCCCTTGCGCCAACCGCCCGCGCCCAGGTCCTGCTTCCCCCCGACATCATCAAGCATCGCGCGGAACGCGAGGAGAAGAATTCGCATTCCACCCCGACGACCCGCCCCGCGAACGCCCCCGCAGATGCTCGCCCCCTGCGCGACGACCAGGCCGCCCGCATCGATTCACTCCGCGCCACCGCTCTGAGTTTCGATCCCGCGGTCTCTGCTACGGCCCTCCGCGAGCTGCGCGGCATGGGCCAGCCGGCCCGGCCCGCGCTGCACGACGTGGTCCGCCAGCTCCTCGCCCATGACCGCTCGGTCATCGAAGCCGCCCACGGCCTCCCCTCATCCGCCCGCCTGCACGAACTATCCGAGAAAATATACGCCGAGCGCCAGGCCGCCCGCACCAACATCGACAAGCTCGCCCACGACGAAACCATCAAGATCGCCCACGCCCACTACACGACGCTCAAGGCCCTGCGCAACGAGCTTGATGGCGCGTTCGACCAGACGGACGCGATCCTGGGCGCACTGTCCCGCCGGGCATCGCTGCGGACGATTTGGCGTGAAGTTGCCGCCCCGGGCGAGAGCGCCTTCGGCGACGAGGAAGAGGCGAAGCTCGACGCCAAGGCGCAGAAGATGGTGTCGATGACCGCCGAGCAGGCCGCCTCCGTCCCAGAGCTCGGAAAAGGCGAGCAGCCCACGGAGCCGGTGCTCCGCGATTTGTGGTTCTACCGCGCCTGCCGTCGCATCGAAGCGTTTAACACGGCGCTCAAGGCGTGCATGACCCAGGGGGAATTCGAAAATCTCTCCGCGGTAAACACCTACCGCAGGTGCCTGGGCGTGCTGCCTTACGAGATCGATTCACGCCTGGTTGCCTCGGCGCGTGGCCATAGCAAGGAAATGGTAGACCTGAAGTATTTCGCCCACGAATCGCCCGTGGCCTCCAACAAGTCTCCGTGGGACCGCATCCGCGCCGCGGGGTACCCGCAAGGCTCGGGGGAGAACATCGCCGCCGGGCCGACAGACGCGGAGCAGGTTTTTGGCATGTGGTTCGACAGCCCCGGCCATCACCAGAACATGGCCCGCCCCGGGAACACGGCCTTGGGCGTCGGGCAGGTGGGCAACATCTGGACGCAGAATATGGGCACGGCCCCCCGACTGCTGCTGGCCTCCCCGGAAGAGCGTAAGGCCGCCGTCGCCGCTGCCAATTCCGCAGCGCCCAAGGGCGGATGAATTGTAAAGTGCCAATTGCTTGTCGCGCGGCCGAGGCCCGTTCGACCTTAGCCGTTTATAGAGCGTCAGAAAAGTCGTGTCAGTAAAACCGCACATTCTGGACAATAGCGCCCATGGAAATGCCATGGAAGGCGCAGCCACCGGCGCACGTCCGTCTCCTTGCAGTGGAGATGGTGGAGGACG
>JAQGHP010000477.1 GCA_028288775.1 Phycisphaerales bacterium
TCCATTCCTATAATGCCCGACCTATGTCCAGCCGCCATGGAGGGTTTGCTTCGGTCGTCACGCTCGGGTTGTCTACCCTGTTGCATGCGTTTACGCATGCGTACGGGGCGATGCTGGTGCCGTTGTATTTGCTGATCGTGCGCGATTTGCACCTGCGCGGGGTGGAGTCGGCGGCGATGATCGTCACGGTTTACGGGTTGGTCTATGCGCTGGGGAGTTACGGCGCGGGGGTGATGGCGGACCGGGTGAACCGTAAGGCGATGCTTGGCGTGGGGCTGATGCTCAACGCGGTGGCGATCGTGTGCATGGGGCTGACGCGGAGTTATCCGGCACTTTTGCTGCTGGCGATTTTGGCGGGGCTGGCGGGGACGTTGTTTCATCCGTCCGCCAACGCGCTGGTGCCGGAGCATTTTCCCAAGTCGCCGGGGATGGTCATTGGGCTGCTGGGGATCGGGTCGGGGTTGGGCTTTTTTGCCGGGCCGCAGTACGCGGGGTGGCGGGCGGAGACGGCGCGGTGGCACTGGCACGCGGTCGCTGACTGGCAGCGGCCATGCGTGGAGCTGGGGGCTGCGGGGTTGGTGATGGGGGCGCTGTTCCTGCTGCTGGCGCGCGAGGCCCGGCAGGGCGGAAGGGGATTGCCGCGGGTCGTGCATCCGCCGTTGGGAAAGGCGCTGCGCTGGCGGGTGCTGGCGATCGCGGTGGTTTTGGGGTGTCGCGATTTTGCGGGGGTGGCGTCGTTATCGCTTTCGAGCATTTACTTTCAGAAGGCGCAGCACCGCGACCCGAAGGAGACGGGGCTGTTCCTGGGGATCATGATGTTGATGGGCGTCGTGGCCAATCCGCTGGCAGTGTGGCTGAGCCCGGGGCGCAGGCGGCTGCGATTTCTCACCGCCTCGCTGATCATTTCCAGCTTCATCATTGCCTCGGTGCCGCTGGCGCCCAAGGCGTGGGTGCTGCCTGTGCTCTGCCTGTTTCAGTCGATGCACCTGGGGAGCTACGCGATGAGCGACGCGGCGATCCTGGAGCGCGTTCCCGCGAACGTACGCGGGCGGGTGGTGGGATTATTTCTCACCATCGCCGGGTCATTCGCGGGGATCAGCCCGTGGCTGATGGGTTTTTGGACGGACCGGATGGGGGCCGGCACGCTGAGGCAATTGCCGTACCTCGCGCCGTTCGGCACGCTCGGGTTGATGATGGCCGTCGCGGCGTTCTCGACGCCGATCATCGCGAAACTGGGGCAGCCAGACGAAGCCGCGATCGACCCGCTGAGCGAGATCATGCCGGCGACGATGGAGCCGGCGGGATGAGGGGGGCATAAAACGTGAGGAGACTCTGCTAGCCCAAGTCTACTCACGTTTCACGTCTTCACGTTTCATGCACTCCCACGTTTCATGTCCCCCCCGTTTCATTCCCCTTCATTACTCGTGCTGCTCGAACTTCACGCTGTCGTCGTCTTTGAGCCAGCCATCGAGGGTGCCGTTGCCGTTTGCGGTTTGGTAGAGGATGGTGAAATGTGAGGGGTCGGCGGGATCGAGCTGGCCGGCGTAGACGCGCTCGGCTCGGAGGTCGCCGATCTTTTGGAGGGAGTTGGACTCCATGTCGCTGATGATCCGGGGGCGGGCGGCGAGCGAGCCGGGCTCGAATACGGCAAGTGCAAGGCGCAGGTCGGCGGCACCCGTTGCGAAGCCATCAACGGCGACGATCCGTTCGTGGGCGCCGGGGGAGCGGAGCTTGTGAAGGAAGAGCACCGCGCCGACGTTGCGGCCGGGGGGAGAGGCGAGTTCGTAGAAGTCGCGCCAGGCGGGGGGGAAATCCACGACGACGTTCGATTCCGCGAGCATGTGGGAAGGTGGAACGCGGGGACGGCCGTCGGACGGGTACACGGCCCAGTAATCGGATGAAGTGCGGAGCAGTGCCGTGGAGCGGGCGGGGTCGCGCTCGTAGACGACATGATCCGCCGCGGCGGAGTAACCCATCGCGGCGCGCTGGCAGCGCAAAAGGTCGAGGCGTTGATTCAGGCGCGGGCCGTAGCGGATTGCGAGGGCGCACGAGGTGATGAGGAGGGCGAGGGCAATCAGCCGCCGGACCCAGTGGTAGCGAATGCCCTTGGGCGGCGGGGCGTAGTTGATGGGCGGCGGAGTGGCGGCCATGCGTGCGCCAACATTGAGGGCCAACGGCGATTCAATTGCGATCAAGCTGTCTCGGCGTGTAGGGTGGGTGTACTCGCCCACCGCCTCACATCCTGACGGTGGGCGAGTACACCCACCCTACATTACTAAACCACGGGGCCGGTTGCGGCCCGCAAAGTTGCGACGATCTCGGGTCGCGGCACCGTCGTCTGCTCCGTCGTCTTCAGGTTCTTGAGGAGGACCGTGTTCGCCTGCAATTCACTTTCGCCGATGATCACGCACCACGCGGCCTTCTCACGGTCCGCGACTTTGAACTGGGCTTTTACGGAGCGGCCGGAGGTGTCCATGTCGCTGGCGATGTTGGCGGCGCGGAGTTCGAGCATCAGGTTCCAGTTGGCGGCGCGGGCGGCGTCGCCATGGCTGACGAGCCAGACGAGCGGCGGGTCCTGGCGGGGGAGCGCGACGCCCTGGGCTTCGAGTGCGAGGAGGAGGCGTTCGATGCCGCTGCCGAAGCCGACGCCGGGGGTGGGGCGGCCGCCGAGCTGCTCGACGAGGTTGTCGTAACGTCCGCCGCCGCCAATGGCGTTTTGCGCGCCCAGGCCGCTGGCGGTTACTTCCCAGAGCGTCTCCGTGTAATAGTCGAATCCGCGGACGAGGTTCGCGTTGACGCGGAAGGGGACTTTCGCATCCGCCAGCAGCGCCTGCACGCGGTCGAAGTGGGCGCGGCTCTTGTCCGACAAAGTCTCGGCGGCGGGGGGCGCGCCCTGGGAGGCTTCCTGATCGCGCGGGTCTTTGCTGTCGAGGATGCGCAGGGGGTTTTGCGTAAGACGGCGCTGGGAATCTTCGCTGAGGCTTGCGGATTTGGGCGTCAGGAAGGCCACCAGGGCGTCACGGTAGCGGGCTTTGCTCTCGCGGTCCCCCAGGCTGTTGATCTGGAGCTCGAGGTCGCGCACGCCGCATCGGCGGTAGAAATCCATCTGGAGGAGGATGCACTCCACGTCCTGGTCCGGCTCGGCGACGCCGAAGGCTTCCGCGCCGAACTGGTGGTGTTGGCGGAGGCGACCCGCCTGCGGGCGCTCGAAGCGGAAGTTGGGGCCGATGTAGTAGACCTTGGCGCGCGCGCCCTGGTCATTGAGCACGCCGTTCTCGATCACGGCGCGCACGACGCCTGCGGTGCCTTCGGGGCGGAGCGTGACGGAGCGGCCGCCACGGTCCTCGAAGGTGTACATTTCCTTGTTGACGATGTCGCTGGCCTCGCCGACGCCACGGTGAAATAGCTCAGTGTGCTCGAAGATCGGGGTGCGGACTTCGCCGAAGTGGTAGAGCGCCGACACCTCGCGGGCGACGCGCTCGACGGCCTGCCACTTTTCGACCTCTCCCGGGAGGATGTCCGCGGTGCCCTTGGGGGCGGTAATCTTCGACATGGCGATCTCCGAGGGCCCGAATCCCCAGCCCAGGAGGGGCGAAAGACCTTAGCCCACTGCGAAAGCCGTGGGAAAATGCGATGCAAGAATACAGCCCCGGAGGGGCGTAAGAAGCTTGCGGCGACCCTCGGGAAACCCACGCTTCTTACGCCCCGCCGGGGCTGTGCGCCTCTTGCCAATCTTTTCCCACGGCTCACGCCGTGGGCTAAGGTCTTGCG
>JAQGHP010000508.1 GCA_028288775.1 Phycisphaerales bacterium
CGTGTGCTCTTCCGATCTCTGGCTGCTGCCGCCGGCGCAGTGGCCGGTGCGCCGGCCGTCGGACTGGCGGCGGTGGGTTGACGAGCCCCAGACGCGGGCCGAGGAGGAGGCGCTGGCCGAATCCGTCCGCCGCGGTCGCCCCTTCGGCGACGGGCAATGGACGTCGCGCACCGCCCGGCGATTGAGCCTTGAGTCAAGCCTGCGCCCCCGCGGCCGCCCCCCTAAACCCGCCGCCAAGCCCCAAGGCGAATGACCGCAGAAAAAGGGGTCGGGAGTCTTAAAAATTTTGCAAAAAAGACTCCCGACCCCTTTATGCTCTGGGGGGCGATGCGGGGCGGCTGGAGGGATGCGGGGAGGACGACGGCCGAAAAGACTCCCGACCCCTTTTAGGGGAGGGCGCGGGCTTGTTGGACGGCGTCGTGGAGGGCGGGGGTCATTTTGAGGACGGTTTCGAGGCGGCAGTGGCGGAGGACGTCGAGGACTATGCCTCGGGCGCCGGCTACGAATAGAGCTCCGCCGGCTTTGCGGGCGGTGCCGGCGGCGCGGAGCAGCATGCAGATGCCGCTGCTGTTGAGCATCTCGACGCCGGAGATGTCAATGACGGCCCGCGGGTGCGCGGTGGCCGCGGCGAGGAAGGGAGTTTCGATCCGACCCAAGGCGTCCCGGGTGAGGTCGCCGGCGAGTTGCAGCACGGTCACGCCGTCCACTTCGATTTGGGTGTGGCTTGCCATGGGGAACTCCTGCGCGGGGTGGGTCGACGCCGTTGATCGATTGAGAAGTCCTCTACGGCCCGCCCCGGAATATCCTGCCTTCGGGAGGGAACGGCAACGGGGCAAGGCAGTATCGCTTGCATCTCTTAAGGCATCAAGGGATGTCGTAGGCGGTTTTTCCTGATAGCCCGCTAAATGACCGTACACGATCCGTAAATTGTGGTGCAGGCTTTTAGCCTGCGTTTGCAGCCTGAAATGCCGCACCACAAGCTCACAGGCACGCACGGTTAACTAGAAGTATTGGAGGCTGATTGTGAGTTTCGCGCCCTCGGCGGGCAAGGTGAACCGAGCCTCTTCGAAGGTGGCGGCGCGGAAAGCGGGCTTGGGGTTGTTGGTGACGCCGTATCCTTCCGTGGGGACGCCCAGGCCATTGCGGTCCATTTGGCCGTTGCGGTTTTCGTCGTGCAAAACCGAAGCGGAGTATTTGCCCGGCGGCAGGTCCACGCTGAAGGTGACGGAGTCAGCGTCCGCGGCCTTCACCTGCCAGTCCACGGCTTTCGCTTTGACAGTGGGGAAACCGTCGGCGGCCTTGAACACGCCGAAGACCAGATCGCCTTTGTGATTCCGCAGGTCCGTGACTTTGATGGTGAGCGTGGCACGGGGTTCGGCGTCGCGCGCGGCCGTGGTGGAAGAAGCGGAAACACCCGCCGCGAGAAGGGCGAACAGGCACCACAGCGCGGTGGCCCGCGCGGGCGCGTAAGCCGCAGTGAGCGGGGGTCGGGCCGGGATGGCCGGTTGCTCCAATCGGTGCGCTCCTCGAATACGTATCAGCACGGAACCTCCCTTGCGTCGTGACTACGTTCAGTCCATCCCGAGTTTAGGCGAGTGCGAGATCGCGAAGTCTGGCCGGCCGCATATTTTGCACTGCAGGGCTGGGTCCGGTGCGGTGAACCCCGGGCGGGTGGTTTTACTTAGACCCGTCGCGTATTTCGTCCACGAGGTGGGACTCGTCGTTGAGGATCTGGTCGAGAAATTGTGTTGTGAAGACGGCGTTGGCCGCGGCCGGGCAGCCGTGGCAGTCGCGGTTTGGGAGGATGTCGAAATCGCCGGCGGAGGTCTTGAGGGACAGGTGAAGGGAGCGGTAATCGGCGCGGGGCTGGCCGGTTCGGCCGTTGCGGCCGCAGAGCTTCAAGGGGCCGATGCCGTAGTTCTGGTCGGGCCAGGAGATGGGCGACGTGGGCCAGGCGCTGCACACCATCAGGGAGCCAGAGGTTTTACCGAGCGGAAGTTGCAGGCCCAGGTGGCTGGCCTGCGGACCGCCCGGAAAGCGGGAGAAGATTGCCAGGTCAATCGCGCCGGTGGGGCCGGGCCGGGCCCAGGTCGGCAGGGTGATTTTGCCGGAGATCATCCGGTATCCCTGGCCTACGTCGCGCGCTTTGCTCCACTGGGTTTCGAAGGTGGAAAAGAGCTTAAGCTGGCCGAAGCCGGTCGGGCGGGCCGGATCGTACGCGCGGGCGTCAACGACGAGAAGCATGTCGGTGCCTCCTGCGTCGCCTCGTTCGTCGCGGAAAATGGCGGCGACGTTCACGGTATCACCCGCGCTCACCTGGCGTTTGTCCAGCAACACCGCCGCGACGGCCACCGTTCCGTCCGCGGCGGGGGGCGGGCCGTCGAGGACCCGCACGGATTCGAACGTCGCGTCGCCCGCCAGCGTAGCCGCGGGGTAACACCCGGCCATTCGGTATCCGAGCGGGAAGTCGAGATCGACCTGCTTCACGAGCGTCTCAAACGAATCGAGCGTTTGCGGCTTTCCCATGTCGGCGCTCTTGAGGTTCCAGAGGAATTTGTGGACCGGCGCGTAGTCGAGCAGCAGGTCGTGGGTGAGCGGTTCCGCGCCGTCCGCGGTGACTAATATTTCCGCATCAAGCGGCATTTCCGCCGTGAAATTCCCGCCCGCAGCGAACTGCTTCAGCACCTCGGCGCCGCGACGCACCGTGACAGTCCCGTCGCGATCCTTGCCGGTGATGAAGTCGTAAATATGGCCCCGCACGCGCACGGCGAGCGGCAGACGCTTGGCCGGCACGGGCTCCGGGGCGAAATAGATCGGGCTGGCCAGCGCAACCTGCCATCGGCCGTCGGGGCCGTACGCGCGGGCCGCGTACCAGCAGGGGGACGACTCGGTCACGCTCCAGGAGAGCTGCACGTCCTGCTTCGCGGGCTCCCACGATTTCACGACGACGCCGTTGCGGATTAGTTCGACCCTGGCAATGCCTTCGGGCATGCCGCTCTTAGCGTCGGAAGTGGCGAGCGTCCAGTTGTGGTGCGAGTGATGCGCATCGATGTTCACGGCGTGCGGCTTGCCGTCGGAGGGGATGGTGGAGCCGCTCATGTTGCCGTCGATGCTAAGCAGCAGCAGCGGGCCGGTGGTGGCCATGGTGCGGCCCTGGCGGACGGCTTGCGCGAGGGTGGGGTTGTCGGATTTTCCGCCGGGGCCGACGTAGAGGTAGGTCGCCCACAATCCCGGCACGTTTTTGCTCAACGTCGGCCGGTCGAAGCAGGCGTCGCTGTCGGCGAAGGCGGGGATATAAAATCCGCGGTTGAGGAGATTGAACCACAATTGGTGGGCGTTTTGGTCGTCGGGCTCGTCGCTCAACACGCTGATGCCGTCGAACGACGGACCGGCGTAAGCGTCAAAGATCAACTCGCGGCCGAGGTTATTTCCCGGAAAATCGGACCATTTGCCCAGCCACTTCTTCTCCGGGAAGTAGCGGACGGGGTGAACGGGAAACAGCACGCCTCCCTGCGCGTGGACGATGCGGGCGGCGGCGTGGTAGGGCGGGTCTTCGGGAATCAGAAACGGATCGTCCACGCCGATCAGCACGTTATGGCCGAGAAGGCTCTTGGGCCGTTCGCCGCCAATGAGCAGACTGAAGTCGCCATCGGATACTTTGGCGCACTCGGCTTTGTAGCCGGCGAGATCGAGTTTCCCCGCGCCGCCGTATTCTTGATTGACGTATGCCCAATCCAGGCCGTTGGCCCGGCATGTGAGGGCGAGGTCGGGGTAGCTGGTCTGCCGCTGCATCTCGCCATGGATCATGTGGACGTGCGCGTCGCCGCACACCCAGCCGAGCTTGCGAAGGTCGATGAATCGTTTGAGCTTGAGTTCGACCGTGACGCTCTTGTCCGCGACGATCTCCACTTCCGCGGCGTCGGTCAGGTACTGCGGCCCTTGGCCGGCAATGAGCTTCGTCTTGCCGGGCGGCAGATCGAAGGTGCCTTCGCCGGGAATGAAGACGCCGTGGGCTTCGACGTGGGGCCAATCGGCCGCGGTTAATCCGATCCGGTCGGCGGGGTAGGTGCCGTCAGATGCTTGAAGGGAAAGGCGGGCTGGGAGGAGCTGGCCAGTTTGGGCGTCCGTCACGCGGACGGCAAGCTTTCCCGTTTCCGGCGCAGCACGTGCAATGGGGACGAACTGGACGAGCAGCAGAATAAGGACGGCACAAGCCGCGCGAAGTGTTTTCACGAGCGGCAACAATAGCCAAACGCGACGCCGGCACACAATAAACGAAAAAAAACCCGGTGCTCCCCTGAACACCGGGTTCCCCAAGATTCGAGTGTTTGTCGTTAAAAAATCCCCCGGGCAAGCGTGTCGTCTGGCCGACCGCCGGCCGGACGACACTGCCCGTGGGAACCAACCGCGCTCCATGAACAGGTGACTTACCAAGGTCACCTTGCCGCCAACATGACGGCTTACGTTTGACCCGAGATCAAAGCGGATGCCAGCAGCCGGGAAATTCTTCGGGCTGCTTGCCGGAGGGATTTTCTCGCAGAAAACGGGCCTTTTGCCATGAACGGGTAACATGGGTGAGGCAACGGCAGGAAGGTGTCCGCGCGGTTTTTCAACAGCGTATGGTTGATCGCACATGCAATAGGCAATGGGTAAGCGGATCCCCTTGACCGTTTGAAACGGAAGACGTTGTTCAAATTGTCTCGGAAATTCCTTGAGGCGAGCGGCGGGCGGGGGTTACACTGCTGGGCCGGCGATATACGCCGGGGGAATGCAGCAGACAGTGGGTGCGGCGGGGTGCAGGTCATTGTAAAGTAGATTCCGCCGGCGCGGCTACAGCCCCCGTGCCCTTTGATGGAAACCGTTTCGATGCATGAAATTAACGCTCCGACTGCGAACCCAGTCCGGCCCGCGGCGGTAATACTTCAGCTTGTTCCCTGATTCACACCGAAGGAACGTCACCTATGGCCAAGCAACCGAAAAAGCTCGGCGAACTTCTCGTCGAATGGGGCGCCTGTAGCCCCAAGGACGTCGCCAAGGCCCTGGAGCACGCCAAAAAGCAGAGCATGCGCATCGGCGAGGCTCTCATTGACCTCAAGCTGGTCAATGAGACGGCGGTTTTCAAGGGACTCGCCTCCCAGCACAACATGGAATACGTGGATCTGGAGAAGAGCTCCATCCCACCCAACGCCATCGGCCTGATCCCCGATGACCTGATGCGCAAGTACGTGATCCTCCCCCTGGGCAAGGAGAACGGCCGCCTGCGGGTGGTGGTGCATGACCCGCTCGATCTGGAGATGCTGGACATCCTCCGGTTCCGGCTCCATGCCGATATTCGCACGGTGCTTGCGCCGCGCAGCCGGATTAAGGCGATCATCGACGAGCTTTTCCAGACGACGGCCGCCAATACGATCGACAAAACGGTGGACTCCTCCATCGACAAGCTCCGCAAATCGCTGGACGCGACGATGGACAAGTCGGTGGACCGCTCGATCGACAAGTCGATCGATTTGGCCGGCATCGGCGACGAAGGGGCGAGCGACCCGACGCAAGCGCCGATCATCAAGCTGGTCCAGGCGATGATCGCCGAGGCCGTCCGCAACCGCGCTTCGGATATTCACATCGAGCCGATGAAGGACCGGGTCCGTGTGCGGTATCGCATCGACGGCGAATGCGTGGACCGCGACCGTATCCCGCTGCGCATGAAGAACCCGCTGATCTCGCGATTGAAGATCATGGCGGGAATTGACATCGCGGAAAAGCGATTGCCGCAGGACGGCAGAATCAAGCTGACGGTGGACAAGTCGAACATCGACTTCCGCGTAAGCACTTTGCCCGCGTATCACGGCGAATCGGTCGTGCTGCGTATTCTGAGGCCGGATTCGGTGCGTATCGGCATTCAGAACCTTGGGTTCGAGGACGAGGATTACAAGTATTTCCAGAAGATCATTCGCCGACCGAACGGCATCTTCCTGGTGACCGGCCCCACGGGCTCGGGCAAGACGACCACGCTGTACGGCGCGCTCAACGAGCTCAATCGCCCCGACCGCAAGATCATCACCGCGGAAGACCCGGTCGAATATAATTTCGTCGGCATCAACCAATGCCAGGTGCGCGATAACATCGGGCTGAGCTTCAGCAAGATTCTTCGCGCGATGTTGCGTCAGGCGCCCAACATTATTCTGGTGGGCGAAATCCGCGATATGGAAGTGGCCGAGGTGGCCATCCAGGCGGCACTCACGGGCCACCTGGTGTTCAGCACCCTGCACACCAACGACGCCCCCGGCGCGATCACGCGTCTGATCGACATGGGCGTCAAGCCGTTCCTCGTCGCATCGTCGATTCAGGCAGTGCTCGCGCAGCGGCTGATTCGCGTGCTGTGCCCCAAGTGCAAGGCGCCCGACCGCGAGCCCAATCTCATGTGGCTTAAGCTCACCGGCATTCAGGAAGCCGACCTGAAGGACCGCACCATCTACAAGCCCCGCGGCTGCGAATATTGCTCGGGCATCGGCTTCCGCGGCCGCATCGGCATCTTCGAGATGATGGTGCTGAACAACGAACTGCGCACCCTCGCCTTCGAGCGCGCCCCATCCAACAAGATCCGCAAAGCCGCCCTTGCCGGCGGCATGAAGAGCCTCCTGGCGGACGGCCGCATTAAGGTCCTCAACGGCGTAACAACCGCCGAGGAAATCGTGAAGGTGGCTCAGGTGGAAGGAATTGTTACTTGAGGAGCAGTTGCTAGTTGCTGGTTGCTGGTAAGAAATGGGCGGCAACCGCAATTTGGAAACGCAACCAGCAACCAGCAACCAGTAATTCGCAACTGACACTAACTGGCCGACGACGCCCAAGCGCATCAGGCAACTTCATTGGACAGAAAAAAATGTCAACCATTCAAATCGATCGTCTGTTAGAGACCGTGGTGAAGAAGAAGGCCAGCGACTTGCATTTGGCCGTGGGCAAGCCGCCGGTGTTGCGGATGCACGGGCACATGCGGGAGCTGCAGACCAAGGTGCTCGAGGCCGAGGACACCGTGGCGCTGATGAAGTCCATCACGCCCGAGCGTATCCAGCAGGAATTCGAAGAATCGGGTTCGGGCGACTTCGGGTTCGCCTACGGCGACCAGGCCCGCTTCCGCGTCGCGATCTTTAAGCAGAAGGGTTTTTGCTCGCTGGTGCTGCGGCGAATCCCCAACAACATTATGAGCTTCGAGCAGATCGGCTTGCCGAAAATGGCCGAGCAAATCTGCCGACGTCCCCGCGGCATCTTCCTCGTCACCGGCCCGACCGGCTCGGGAAAGACCACCACGCTGGCGACGATGATCAACCACATCAACGAGAACTTCGACCGCCACATCATCACGATGGAAGATCCGATCGAGTATTACCACCCGCACAAGAAGTCGGTGGTGGTGCAGCGCGAGATCGGCGTGGACGTGCCGAGCTTCTCGGAGTCGCTCCGCCGTGCGTTGCGACAGGACCCGGACGTGATGCTGGTCGGCGAAATGCGCGACTTGGCGACGATCGGCGCAGCGATCACGGCCGCTGAAACGGGGCACTTGGTGTTCGGCACGCTGCACACGTCCGGCGCTGCTTCGACGGTCAACCGCATCATCGACGCCTTCCCGACGGACCAGCAGGAACAGGTCCGCGTGCAGCTTGCGAACAACCTGATCGCGGTGCTCAGCCAGGCGCTGTGCCCGCGCGTGGATACCGACGGCATGGTCGCGGCGTACGAGTTCATGTACGTCACGCCTGCCATCCAGAACCTCATCCGCGACAACAAGAGCTTCCGTATCGACTCGGAAATCCAGACCGGCAAGCGCTATGGCATGCAGTTGCTGGACGACAACCTCTGGGGCCATTTCCAGGCCGGGCGCATTAGTGCCGAGGAGTGCATCGACAAGAGCAAGAGCCCGGGCCAGATGGTGGACAAGATGCATCGCGCCGGATTGAACGTGGACATCCAGGACGATGCGCTGGAGGCGGAGGCGGCGGACTCGAATTCCGGCCCCGCGGTCGCCGGCCCGGCGTCCGCAGCCGCGGCGGCGGCCCCGGCGACGAGGCCCGGCAGCCAGAACGACGCCGAAAAGCAGGCCGCCATCGCCGCCAACCGGGCACGCATGATGGCGATGCAGCAGAAGAAATAGGGAGAAGTTGCTGGTTGCTAGTTGCTGGTTGCTGGTGAAGACCGGCTGCCGCGTTCACCAGCAACCAGCAACCAGCAACAGATTTGAGCAATTACGACGAGGAAAGAATTATGTCACGCATCATCCCACCGCCGGCGACGACTGCTTCGGGGACGCCTGAGGATCCGAAGCGGTCCGTGGGCAACGGCATTCCTGCCAAGCCGGTGTTGCCGGGTCAGCCGCGGCCGGTGGGGGCGACGCCGCCGCCGGCGGGGTTGCGCCCAGCTACGCAGAACATCGTGAAGCCTCCGGCGGGCGCGGATGATCCCTATGCCCTATCGGACGGCGATGCCGCGGGCGTCAAGCCCGCAGCTCCCACGGCTGCGCCGCGCCCCGTTAGTTCTGCGCCGGCAGCGCCGGGGGTAAGGCCGCCTGTTTCCACGGTCGCGCCGGTGGCGCGCCCGGCCTCGGGCGTTGTGCCCGCTGCCAATCCGGCGGCGCGTCCAGCCGCGGGCGCTGTG
>JAQGHP010000509.1 GCA_028288775.1 Phycisphaerales bacterium
GAGACGCTTGAAATACCCGTCGAACCCCGCGATGCAGACCATGTCCAGCGAAAGGGTGAAGAAGCGGTCACGTTCCTCCTCGGCGGTGCGGCGCTCGGTGATGTCGTGGGCGATGCCGACGATCCCCACGATTTGCCCCTCGGCGTTGCGGAACGGGACCTTGGTCGTCGAAACCCATCGCAGGCGTCCGGCGGCGTCCGTCGAGCGCTCCTCCTGGTCGATGGTCGGACGGCCGCTCTCGATGACCCGCCGATCGCCGGCGCGATAGGACTCGGCGAGCTCGGGCCCGAAATAGTCGGCGTCGGTTTTCCCGGCGATCGATTCGGGGCCGGGCGCGCCCAGGACGTCGGCGTGGGCGCGGTTGTTGAGCAGGAACCGGCCCTCCTTGCTCTTGACGAAAACCGAGTCAGGGAAGTTGTCGATGAGCGTGCGGAGCAGCCGGTGCTCGTCCGCCGCAACGCCCTGTGCCTTGCGCCGCGCGAGGTCGAGGCGCAGCAGCGAGCGGGCGATCCACCAGATGAGGACGATGAACACGATCGTGGTGACGAGGCTGTAAATCGTCTCGCCGAAATCGCCCGAATAGAGCCCCGCGCGCTGTCCCTTGAGGCTCAGCCAGCCGAGCGTCAGTGGGAGCAGGCAGGCGAAAGGGATCAACCGCCGGGCGACCACGCCCCCGGCGGTGTCGCTGAGGAAGGTGGCCATCGGCTCTTCGCCCGGCCGGGCCGCGAGCGTTCCGAGGCTCAGCAGCAGGAAGCCCGCGGCGGTGTTGAGGGCCATGGGGATGTAGACCCAGACGCGGTAAAAGGCGGTGACGTGATAGAGGTAGCCGGTGAGTGCGAGGAAGGCGATGGCCGCGGTGACCAGCGCCGGCACGACTGCCGGTCGATGTCCGTTGCGCGCGCGGGTGTCGAGCACGAGGAGCGAGATGCCGGTGAGGATGAAGGCGAGGGCCGTGTTGGGGGGCATCACGTTTTCGCGGAGCCGCGACGGGAATAGCAGCCGATCAATGGGGACCATGGACCCCAGGAATGACACGAGCTCGATCGCACCCAAGAGCATGACGAGCCCCGAGCACGCGACGGCGACGGCCCGCAGTCTGCGGCTGCGCGCCTGCCCGACGCGGGCGGCAAGCGCCACCGCCGACAGCATCATGCCCGCCGCGGTTATCGGGTTCATGGAGACCTGGCGGGTGCCCCGGTAGTGGGTCAATTCCGCGACGCGCACGGCCCAGCCGATGAGGGTGACGAGCCCGCCCACTGCGACCGCGGCCGCCGCGATGTACGCGAACGCGGTCAACGCGGTGGTCAGATGCGGGCTGGGTCGTGCGGAGAGGGGCATGGTTTGTTGTCAGTCGCCAGTTGTCCGTTGTTGGCCGGGATTTCTGCTTTCCGGAAGGGGGGATGGGGAATCGTGGGCGCTATTTTTTTTCCGGCAGCGTGATTACGAAGGTGCTGCCGCGGCCGGTGGTGCTTTCGCAGGCGATGGTGCCGCCGTGCATTTCGACGAACGCTCGGGCGATCGACAGCCCCAGCCCCAGCCCGCGGCGGCCGAATTCGTACTGGCCCGACGAATGGTGCGACACGTCGAATCCCGTGAAAAAAGGCTCGAACAACTGCGCCCGGCAGGCGGGCTCGATGCCGGTGCCGGTGTCGCTTACGCGGACCTGCATGCCATCGGGCGTGCGCCCGGCCGCGAGCGTCACGCGCCCGCCGTCGGGCGTGAACTTCACCGCGTTGAGCAGCACGTTGCTCATCGTGTCGCGGATCTTGGGCGCTTCGACGTCCAGCATGCCCAGGTCCGCGGGCACGTCCATCGCCAGCGTCTGGTGCCGGAGATTCACGAATGGTCGCACGTCGTCGGCGGCTTCATTCAGCAGGGCGGCCATGTCGGTGGGCTGGGTTTCCAAGGTGCGGTCGAATGTCCCGGCGCTGAGCATTTTTACGAGTTGGTCCACCAGCCGCTGCAAGCGCCGGCTCGCCAGCTCGATCCGCCCGAGCGTCGGACTCAGCGGGTCGGATTCGCCCGCCCGTTGGCGGGCGAGCTGCACCAGGCCCAGCAGGATTGTCAGCGGCGTGCGCAGCTCGTGACTCGCCACCTGAATGAACGCATGCTTGAGCTCGTTGGCGTGGAGGAGCTTGGCGTTGGCGTCTTCCAGCTCGTGGTTCTGTTGCTGCAATGTTTCGAGCAGCTTTTTCCGCTCGACCATCAAGTCGTACCGCTCCACCGCCTGACGAATGATGACTTGCAGCTCGTCCGGGTCCCAAGGCTTGGTGATGTAACGGTAGACGTTGCCGGCGTTGATCGCGTCGATGACGGCGCGAATGTCAGCGTAGCCGGTGAACAGCAGGCGGACGGCCTCGGGGTGCTCGTCCCGCAGGCGGTGCAGGAATTCCACGCCGGTCATTTCCGGCATGCGCTGGTCGGACATGACGACGTGGACTTCCTCGCGCGCCATGATTTCCAGTGCGTCGCGGGCGCGGGTGGCGCCCAGGACCCGGTAATCGAGGCGGAGCAGGTCCCGAACGCTCTTCACGACGTCCGGTTCATCGTCCACGACGAGAATTGTGTGTCGCGACGCCATTTTCGTTGCAACCTCTCCGTCGCTGGTGCGTCTATACTAGTGAGACCGCTGCACAGTGCATACCCCCGGCACGTCGCACTTCAACTGGGCCGGGGCGTGTTGCGGCCCGTTCGCATCTCAACGCATTGTACCCGCGAAAAACGTCCCGCAGGACGCCCAATTGTAGGTTTGCGCGCGCCGCGCAGACCCGTATTGCCGTTTAACAATGAAAGCTTTTGCAATTCCGCATCCCAACGGAGCAGACCAATGAAAACGCGAATTCTTGTCGTGGACGACGAGCCGGACTTTACCAGCCTGCTGAAGATGAGCCTGGAGGCCGCCGGGTATTATGAGGTGCGCGAGGAGAACGACGCGACGTGCGCCGTGTCAGCCGCCCGCGAGTTCGGGCCGGACCTCATCGTGCTGGACGTGATGATGCCGGATCTGGACGGCAGCGAAGTGGCCGCACTGGTGCGCCGCGACGTGCTGGTACGTGACACGCCGCTGGTCTTCCTGACCGCGCTGATTTGCGAATCCGACGCGCCGCGCGGCGCCTATAGCAGCGGCGGCAACACCTTCCTCCCCAAGTCTCTGCCGCTACCCAAGCTGCTGGATTGCATCGAAGCAACGCTCCGCGACAGCCGGACGGCGGCGCTTTCGTTTTAGGGACTGCGCATTGTCACGGGCCGGCGACGCCAGAATAACCGCGAAGCCGCGATGGGCGCGAACAAGAGGTGATGCCACAGATGAACACAGATGGACACGGATGAGACAGGTAGAGTGGGCGTACTCGCCCACCCGCGGGAATTCGCGTAATGCTGGATCGAATGCGGTGGGCGAATACACCCACCCTGCACTTTAAGAATCCGGGCACATCGAGCGCACGCCCATGTCAAGGGGAACGCCCGTTCCATCTGTGTTCATCTGCGTCCATCTGTGGCGACCCTCTTCTTCGCGTCTGTCTTCGCGCCCTTCGCGGCTTCGCGGTTTTCCGCACCGCGGCTTCCCATTAGGAAAACCCGCCGAAAACGATTTTGACACCACACCCGGCTCCATCTAAGATTTCCCCTTTTCGTTTTCGGAGCGGAAATCGGCATGGAATTGAACCCGGCTATCAGCAAGGCCTCGGCTCTCGTCGAGGCGCTGTCGTACATTCAGCGATTCCACAACAAGATCGTCGTCGTCAAGGTCGGGGGGTCGATCATGGACGACGAGGCGGCGCTCTCCAACCTCCTCAACGATATCGTCTTCATGAACTACGTGGGCATGCAGCCCGTTCTCGTTCACGGCGGGGGCAAGGCCATTAACCAGGCCATGGAAACCGCCGGCCTCAAGCCGCAGATGGTGCAGGGCCGGCGGTATACCGACGAGCGCACGCTCGCCATCGCCGAGCACGTGCTGTGCAACCAGGTGAACCGCTTCATCGTCAGCTTCATCCAGACGCAAGGCTGCGAGGCGATGGGGCTGCACTCGCTTTCGAGCAACGTGCTGTTCGCCGAGAAGACCTACCTCCAGGGCCCGGACGGCCGGCGGATCGATTTGGGAATGGTCGGGGACGTGACGAGCGTGAACGCCCGGCTGCTGCAACTGCTCGTGCAGGCCGATTCGATCCCCTGTATCGCGACGATCGCGCGCGACACCGCGGGCAACCGGTTGAATGTGAACGCGGACACGGCGGCGGGCGCTGTGGCCGCGGCGATGAAGGCGGAAAAGCTCGTGGTCGTCTCCGACACGCACGGCATTCGCTCCGACCCGGGCGACCCCGAAAGCCTCGTCCGCAGCATCACCGTGACGCAGGTCGATCAAATGGTGAAGGACGGCGTCATCACCGCCGGCATGCTGCCGAAGGTGGAAGCGTGCGTAACCGCCCTGCGCGGAGGCGTGACTAAGACGCATATTATTGATGGAAGAATCCCGCACTCGCTGATGCTGGAAATTTACACGGAGGCGGGGATTGGGACGGAGATCGTGCTTTAGGGATTTGCGATCAAAGGGATTTGCGATTTGCGATTGGAAGTCGGGATCGGATATCTGAGATTTCAAATTCCAAATCTCAGATTTGAGATTCATCCAATCGCAAAAGGCAACTCGCAAATCGCAAATTGATTTATCATGCCCCACTTCATTTCCATCGCCGACCACAGCACCGAAGAGCTCATCCATCTTCTCGACGTCGCGGGGCGGCTCAAGAAGCAGTTGAAGGAGACGGGGCGCAACGACCCGATCCTCGCCGGCAAGACGCTGGCGATGGTGTTTGAAAAGCCCAGCCTGCGCACGCGCGTGAGCTTCGCCGTGGCGATGACGCAGCTCGGCGGGTACGGGCTGCTGCTGCGGCAGGAAGAGGTCGGGCTCGGCAGCCGCGAGCCGGTGGAGGACGTGGCGCGCATACTCTCGGGCATGTGCGACGGGATCATGGCCCGCACGTTCGAGCACGAAAAAGTCACCGGTCTCGCCCGCTGGGCGAGCGTGCCGGTCATCAACGGCCTCACCGATTACAGCCACCCGTGCCAGGCGATGGCCGACCTCATGACGCTGCAGGAGCATTTCGGAAACCTTGACGGCCGCACCCTCGCGTTCATCGGCGACGGCAATAACGTCGCCCGCTCGCTAGCCACGGCGTGCGGAAAACTGGGCGTGAAATTCATCCTCTCGTCGCCCGCAGGCTACGAGCTGCCCGAGGAAGACGTGGACCGGATCATGGCCCTGCTCCCCGCGATGGATTTCGAGCTGGTCCGCGACCCCATCGAGGCCGTACGGGGCGCGGATGCCATCTACACGGATACGTGGGTGAGCATGGGCCAGGAGGCGGAGAAGGCCCGGCGGGTAAAGGACTTCGCCGGCTATCACATCGACGAGCGGTTGATGGCCGCCGCCCCCAAGCACGCGGTGGTGCTGCACTGCCTGCCCGCGTACCGGGGGCTTGAGATCAGTGCCGAGGTAATGGAAGGGCCGCAATCGCTGATCTTCCCCGAGGCCGAGAACCGGCTGCATTTCCAGAAGGGACTGCTTGCAGTGCTGATGGGTGGGATGAAATAGGGTCCGCGCTCACTGGGCTGATGCGTACGGCTTTGCTACCAATACGCCAATCGAACGCAGAGACGCAGAGGAAAGCGCCGAGGGGATTCGTTGTTTTTCAGAGCCGAGGCGTGCTGCTTCGACCGGGCCGGCACTACCCGGCTCCGAAATCCATCCGATAAAATTAGTTGGGCCGGACAAGTAGGGTGGGTGTACTCGCCCACCATCGCTTTTTCCGATACGCCGAGGAACACGGTGGGCGAGTACACCCACCCTACATCATTCCCAAACGTCAACCTGTTTTCCTCCTCTTTCTACCTCCGCGTCTTGGCGTCTCTGCGTTCGATTCTTCTTCGAGATCGAACCCTTACCAGCAAGCCCAACAATCTCTCGGACACGATGCAACTCATCCATTTTCCGTTTGACGGGATGACTTAGCCAACGTATAGTTGTGCCATGCAACTATTGTCTGATGCAACCACGGTCGCCTTGAGCCCGGACGTTTGTGCCCGGCAGCTCATGGAGACGGTGCCGATGGTGATGCAATATATCCGTCGGCAGATGCGGAACTTACGCATGCACGATCTCTCGGTGCCCCAGCTTCGCACGCTCTATTTTGTCAGTCTCAACGAGCGGCCGTCGCTCTCGGATGTCGCCGAGTTCATCGGATTGTCCCTCCCTTCGATGTCGCGGCTGGTGGACGGGCTCGTCAAGAAGTCCCTCCTCACGCGAACTTCCTGCCCCAATGATCGCCGACATATTCGCCTTGGGATCACCGAACTAGGCCAAACGGCACTGGACGCCTCGTGGAAAGGAACGCATACACGGTTGGCGGAAGAAGTGGCCACGTTGAACCAGGGCGACCGCACGACCATCATCGCCGCGATGGAGACCCTTCGCGGCTTATTCGGCCCCGACGCCCACAACGCGTCGCCATAGTTTTCCTCGCCCGGCACTCGCCGGCGATTTGGTTGGGGGCGACACCGTCGCCCTTGCGAATGAAAGTTGCCCGCGGGGGGCGGGCCTGCCCGACCGGAGTTTGATGTATGTGGATTGTCCGACTGGCGCTCCGCCGGCCTTATACCTTTGTCGTGATGGCGATTGCCATCCTGCTGCTGGGCGTCTACGCGATCCGGCAGATGCCCACTGACATTTTCCCCGAGGTGGACATCCCGGTCATCTCCGTGATCTGGCAGTACCAGGGCATGTCGCCCGATGAGATGGAAGGGCGGATCATCCGCAACTACGAAGGCATCCTCTCCACCACCGTCAACGACATCGAGCACATTGAAAGCCAGTCGCTCTACGGCGAAGGCGTCGTGCGCATTTACTTCCAGCCCAACGCCAAGATCCAAGAAGCCACGGCGCAGGTGACGGCCATCTCCCAGTCGGCCCTCCGGCAGATGCCGCCGGGCATTACGCCGCCGCTGATTTTGCGGTACAGCGCTTCCACCGTCCCGATCATCCAACTTTCGCTGGGCAGCAACTCGCTGCCCGAGCAGCAGCTCTTCGACATCACCAACAACTTCATTCGCAGCGACCTGGCCACCGTGCAAGGGGCCATGGCCCCGTGGCCCTACGGCGGCAAGCAGCGGCAGGTGATGGTCGATCTCGAGCCCGACAAGCTTTACGGCCTGGGCGTCTCGCCCGCGGACGTCAGCGCCACCATCAACAATCAGAACCTCATCGTCCCCGCCGGCACCGCTAAGATCGGCACGCAGGAATACTCCGTCCGCCTCAATTCCAGCACCAACCTCGTGGAAGACCTCAACGAGATGCCGATCAAGAGCTTCGGCAACTCGACCGTGAAGATTAAGGACGTCGCCCACGTCAGCGACAAATATTTGCCGCAGACAAACCTGGTCCACGTGGACGGCAAGAAGGGCGTGCTCGAACCGATTTACAAGCTGGGCAACGCCTCGACGCTGGACATCGTGAAGCGCGTGAAGTCCACGCTGCCCAGCATCCTGGCCCGCGTGCCCCGGAGCAGCGAGCTGAAGGTCACGCCGCTGTTTGACCAGTCGATCTTCGTCCGCGCCGCGGTGATGGGCGTCGTGAAGGAGGCGGCCATCGCCGCCGCCTTGACCGGCTTGATGATCCTGTTGTTCCTGGGCTCCTGGCGCAGCACGTTGATCATCTGCATCTCCATCCCGCTCTCGATCCTCGTCTCGCTCATCGTGCTCTGGGCGATGGGTGACACGCTGAACGTCATGACCCTCGGCGGCATGGCTTTGGCCGTGGGCATTCTCGTGGACGATGCCACGGTCGAAATTGAAAACATCCACCGCAACCTCCACCAGCGCAAGCGCCTGGTGCAGGCCATTCTCGACGGGGCGAGCCAGATCGCCGTCCCGGCGTTCGTCTCGACGCTGTGCATCTGCATCGTGTTCGTCCCCGTCTGGTTCATCACCGGGGCGGCCAAGAGCCTGTTCACGCCGCTGGCGCTATCGGTGATCTTTGCGATGCTCACCAGCTATCTGCTGAGCCGCACGCTCGTGCCGACGCTCGTCCACTACCTGCTCGAAAGCGAAGTCGAAATGTACGGCGGCGTCGAGCAGCA
>JAQGHP010000522.1 GCA_028288775.1 Phycisphaerales bacterium
GTTCAAATAGTCTTCGGCGACAGGCGCAAAGGATGTATATTCATTTCGGGGAACGACAATGGCCAAAGATAAAAAGAAATCTCCCATCGAAGCATTCCTCGCCCTCCCGGACTCTGACAAAAACCGGATCGCCGCGCAATATGACAAGCGGTTCGACCCCGGCGAATTTCACCCGCTCACCGTGGCAAAGAATAAGCTTTGGGAAAAAGCAAAGAATCGCCGGCCTCGCAAGCCGTCCTAGGTCCGTTCACTGGTCCGGCTGGCTATGAAACGGAAACCGCATCCCCTCCGGCAATCCGAATCGTCCCCCCTGCACCGTGTACCACACGCCCCAGGCCACGGCCGCACCCAGGATCGTCACCACCACCGCCCCGATCAGCGCACGTCGACGGTGGACGGAGCGGGGGATTTCCGGTTCCTCGTCCGCGCGGGCGTCACGCGGCTCGGGCAGTGCGGCCAGGCCGGTCGCCAGTTGCCGCAGGCCGATATGCCCCTGCCGGGCCTCGGCTAGGAGATGCGCGAACGACGCGGCGCGTTCCTCGCGGTTGCCGCCCATTTGATCGAGCAGATTCAGCAAGCATTCGACATCCACCGCGGGGTCATGGTAGAGCAGCGGGCTGACGTGCGTGAGGCGCACCGAGCCGCCGGGCGCGATGATGACGTTGTTGCCGATGAGCGCGCCATGCACGATCCCCTGCACGTGCAGAAGGTCCACCGCAAGAATCAGCTCCCGGGCGAGCGTGGCGAGTTCGCGTGGCGTGCGGCGGACGTCGGCCGCGTATGCGTCGAACGGAATGCCGTCCACGAATTCCCAGATCAGGTACGCGTCATTCCCTTCCCGTCCGACGCCGAACAAATTCGCCACGCCCGGGTGAGCCAGCTCGCGGATGCGGTTGAGGCGGTCGCGGACGGTGGGATGGAGAGTGCCGTTGAGGAGGCATTCCGGGTCCATCTTTTTCAGGGCGACGCCGCGCCCGCCGGGGCCGATGGCGAGGTCCGAGGGATGTTCAGCGGAAAGGGCGCGGTCAACGGGATAGCCGCAGATCTCGATGGGCACGGAAATTGGGGCCGCTTCGACAGACGCCATGGGGTGCTTTCGCCCCGCTTCTCGCCCTTGCACCTTACTCTAATCGGGCGATCGAATTCAACCGTGGAGCGCAAAACAATTAAGGCTGTGGCCGGTAAACAAAAATGAGAGAATGCCCGGCTTCAGACAGCGGAAAGTGAACCCGTTACGCGCCACGGCGGCTAGAGGCGCTATTAAGTTCTTCGTGGCATGGGCGAGATAGCCCATGGTCACGATACTCCGTGGCGTTTGACCGGTACTCCGGTCGAAGAAAGCAATAGGTGGCACAGCCGCCCCCGGCTGTATTTCTGCCGCAGGCGGAAGAAGAAAGACACAGCCGGGGGCGGCTGTGCCACACATTTTTAAGAGGCTGGAGCACCAGCAGACCTGGCGGAGTACCGCCTCCACGGGCGGGCCGCCCGTGCCACGAGAAGTTGTGAAATCGCTTCCTACGGAATGATGATGCGTTTTCCTTCCCTGAGAACCCTTTCAATCCCGCTGATTTTCGGCGCGGCGCTCGCCTCGCGTATTCTTGCCGCGCCAGTGGACAAGCCCGAACCGCACGCCGATTCCCCCGCCGTCGCGGCCGGCCCTTCCACCGGCCCGTATGATTACGAGCAGGCGAAGAAGTTTTGGTCTTTCCAGCCGATTAACGAGCCGCCCGTGCCGGCGGCGGCAAATCCGCAATCCGTTCTGACTTCGGTGGACGCATTCCTCGCCGCAGATTACGCGGTGCATCATCTCAAGCCGGCGCCGCCCGCGGACAAGCGCACGCTCATCCGCCGGGCCACGTTCGATCTCACGGGCCTGCCGCCCGCGCCCGAGGAAGTGGAGGCGTTTCTCGCGGACGCTTCGCCGAATGCGTTTGAGAAGCTCGTCGATCGGTTGCTTGCTTCGCCCGCGTACGGGGAGAAATGGGGCCGCCACTGGCTCGATCTCGTCCGCTACGCCGACACCTCCGGCTGCAACAGCGACTTCCCCGTCCCCTCCGCCTATCGCTATCGCGACTGGGTCATTAACGCCTTCAACAAGGACATGCCCTACGACCAGTTCCTCCAGGAACAGCTCGCCGGGGACCTGCTGCCCGCGAAGGACGAGGCGGAGCATAACGAGAAGACCATCGCCACCGGCTACCTGGCCATCGCCCGCCGATTCGGCTCGCGCAACAACGAGTTCCATCTCAGCATCGAAGACGTGATCGACAACTGCGGCAAGACGATGCTCGGCCTGAGCGTGAGCTGCGCCCGCTGCCATGACCACAAGTTCGATCCCATCCCCAGCGCTGACTACTACGCGCTCTACGGCATCTTCGCCAGCACAAAGTTCGCCTTCCCCGGCACCGAGATTTACCGGCACCCCAAGGACTTTACCCCGATCGGCACCGCGGAGGAGGGCAAAACCCTGCGCGAATATGAGGCGAAAGTCGCCGAGGTGGACGACCGGATCGAGCGGCTGGTCCGCGAGCGCGACACGCTGGCCTCGCGCGAAAAGGCAAACAGTTCTCCCTCCACGCAGGCGGCGGCTCCCACATCGCAGCCCGCGCGCACGCTCGCGCAGGTGAAGGCCGAATACGCCGAGGCGCTCGACGAGCAGAAGAAGCTCGATTTCAAAGCGCCGCTCGTGGACAAGGCGTACGCGGTGTCCGAAGGCACGCCCGCGGATGCGAAGGTCCAGCGCAAGGGCAACCCCGAAGAACGCGGCGAAGTCGTACCCCGCGGCTTCCTTACCATCCTTGGCGGCCAGAAACTCCCGCCGGGCTTCCAGGGCAGCGGCCGGCTTCAGCTCGCGCAGTGGATCACCGAGCCGAAAAATCCGCTCACCGCGCGGGTGATGGCCAACCGCATCTGGCAGAACCATTTCGGCGTCGGCCTGGTGAAAACGCCCAACGACTTCGGCTCGCGCGGGCAGCGCCCCACGAACCCCGCCCTTCTCGATTACCTGGCGAGCCGTTTTCAGGCCGGCGGCTGGTCGGTGAAATCGATGCACCGTCTGCTGATGCTCTCTGCCGCGTACCAGCGGTCGAGCGACGACGATGCCAGCGACTATTCCATCGATCCGAATAACGACTACTTTTGGCGACAAAACCCCCGCCGACTTTCCGCCGAGGAAATCCGCGACACGCTCCTCGTCGTGAGCAACACGCTAGACCCCAAGCCCGCCGGCCCGCACCCGTTTCCTCCGGAAAGCGAGTGGAAGTACACCCAGCATAAGCCCTTCTACGGCGACTATCCCACCAACCACCGCAGCGTCTACCTGATGCAGCAGCGCATCCGCAAGCAGGCCTTCCTCGCCGCGTTCGACGGCGCGGACACGAATGCGACGACCGCCCAGCGGCCGATCAGCACGACCGCGATCCAGTCGCTGTTCATGATGAATGACCCCTTCCTTCACGACCAGGCCGACAAGCTCGCCGTGCGCGTAGGGCTCGCAATGAACGACGACCCCAGCCGCATCGACTACGCGTTCCGCCTCTGCTTCGCTCGCCCGCCGACGGCGGAAGAATCGCAGTCCGGCCAGCAATACCTCCACGCCTGCGCCGCAAAACTCGCGGACGCGCACGTTCCTTGGGACCAGCGCAACCGCCAGGCCCTCGCCAGCTACATGCGCGTGCTGCTGGGGAGCAATGAGTTTGTGTTCGTGGATTAAGGACGATCCAGAAGCCTGCCAGCGCATCCGATTGCCTTGAATCTGTGCGAGGCGGTCTGACCACCCTTTTGTGGCACGGGCGGCCCGCCCGTGTTTTGCCGCTATGGCGGCGGATTCATGGGCGGGCCGCCCATGCCACGAAAAGCTCCGAATCCACCTCGCAACCGGCTGCATCAATCAACGGGAGTCGGCATGACTGACTCAACCAGCAAGTTCCTGTAGCGGTGCCGTTGTCAGCGTGATCGGCTGTTCTGAAAACACGGCGAGGGCGTGCGTCGCCGCCGCTGGCTTTTTCGGCGCGGGGGCGGCCAGCGTCACGGTTGGCGTCGTGCTGTAGGTGGTCACGCCGCCGGTGCCGACTGACATCAACCTGTACTCGTACGTCCCCGGCGGCGCGTGCCGGTCGGTGAAGCTCGTGGCCCGGTTGGTGATCTTCGTCAAGACCGTCCAGTTCACCCCGTCGGTCGAGCGCTCAACGAACGTGATCACCGTCTTGGGCAGCTTGGCCCATTTCAGCCCGACCAGCGTTTTTCGGACGACCGAGGCCTTGAGCGTGACCGAAGGCGCGGAAGCCGCGACGGGCACGCCGCCCGTTGTCACGGGCGAAGCGGCGACCGGCGCGGGAGTTGTCGATCCGGGCGCGGATGCGGTCACTGGCGGCACGGCGGTCGTCGGGATGACCGACCCGGTAATGCTGTACTGCCCCACGTCCCCGTACCCGCCGAAGCTCGAGACTTCCAGGTAATACGTCCCCCCGGCCACCTGCGCGGAAATGTTCTGCCCGAGGGTCGCCGCGTCGGCGGCCGATGCCAGCACGTTCCCCGCCGCGTCGAGCAGTGACATCTTCATGTGCAGCATCGCCCCGTATGGTGCGACGAGCCCGGCGAGGTTCAGCGTGCCCGCGCCGCTGGTGAAGGAATAGAAATCGGTCTGCGCCGTCGATTCGATGATCCCGGCTGCGCCTACGGCGCTGCCGCTGGCGGCCAGCGCCCCCGCCGTGGCCATGCTCTGGCCCTGCGTCAGCGGCCGGTAGCCGAAGCCGTTTGTGGGCGAGGCGATCGTGGACATGTCGTCCTGGATCACCTTGTACCCGAGCACATTTTGGCCGTCCCACCAGAGCCCGCGGTCGGCGAAATAGCTGCGGCCCATGATCGGCGCGGAGGCGGCGGTGCCGGCGTTGTACTGGGCCGTCAGTTTCTTGCCGCTGTAGACGCCCTGGTGTTGCAGGCCGAAGGCGTGCCCGGCCTCGTGGGCGATGGCCTCGGCGGTGTAGTGGGGGTCGCCGTTAGAAAGATTCGTCGTGAAGATCCACGACGTGGACGGCCCGGTGACGAAGTCGCCGACGAAGGAAATGCCGCCCCACCCGTTGGCCCCCTGCCACAGCCCGTCCCCGCCGACCACCACGCGCAGCACGTGCCCGGGCGTGTACTGCCCGGGGTCGGCGGTGGTCACGTCGATGTTGAACGGCGAAAACTTTTCCGCCACCCGCGCCCACATCTGCTGGATGTTCGCCAGTTCCGTGTCGCTGAAGGTCGCCGTGTCCCCATCCGTGCTGTAGGCGGGCGTGGTGGTGGTGTGATACGTGCCCCAGGCCTGCGCCGCGGCCCCGGTGAAGTCGAGGTAGATTTCCGCCGCCGCGCCGGTGTCGCTGTGCAGGATCGGCAGGTCCGTCAGCGGGTGCAATGCCCCGCCCGAGACGGGGGCGCTCGTGGTTGTCGAGCCGTCCGCCTGCGCCGGCACGTGAATGCCCGGCAGCCCCTCCGCCTGGGGCGCCGGCGCCTGCGGCGGGAAAGGGTTGCCCGCAAAAAGCACCCGGGCCTCGAGCACGACGGCCTCAACCATGCAAGCAATATTCAGACAATTCGCGGCGCGGCTCGACCGCGCACGGGGGGATTTACGAAGATGCAACGCGTCTCCTTGGAACACCCCGGCCGCTGGCGCACGGCCTGCAGAACCGGTAGAACCTTGTTTTCCGAGGAACCTCGAACTCTTGATAGCCCTGCGGGACAGACCCGTGTCGATCCCGCGCGGTACACGCTACCGCCGCCCAATCCCATTCCGCCGCCGCGGTAGCCCACCGCGCCCGGCGAGGTGAGTTCATAGCCCGGGTCTGCCAGCGTTGCAACGCCACGGACATCCCAACGGCCGAAAATCCCGCGGAAAACACGCAAATTGGCAAGGATCTGAACCAATTCCCATCGCACGAACCGGCCTCTTCTGCGTGGCATGGGCGGCCCGCCCATGGCCCGCGGTACGCCGCGGGCGTCGGCGGTACCCGGCCGACCAAGGCATGAGCGAAGCGATTCGGAACGCCAAATGGCAGGGAGATTCGTTTCGTTTGCGCGATTGCTTGGATCGGCGGGATAC
>JAQGHP010000132.1 GCA_028288775.1 Phycisphaerales bacterium
AAGATTTTCGACGACAAAGTGGTTTCGCGCACGCCGACGTTCTGCCCCGGCTGCCCACACCGCGACAGTTCCGCAGCCCTGCTCGACCTGCGCAAGAACCTCGCCGACCCCAAGTACATGCTCGAAACGCACGGCGCGCCGCCGGTCGATCTCGTCGCCCATGGCGACACCGGCTGCTACACCATGCTCATGTTCGCCCCCACCGAGCAGCTCATGCACAACTACTCGGGCATGGGCCTGGGAGGAGGCACCGGCTCGGGCATCGACCCGTTCATCACCAACAAACAAATCGTCTTTATGGGCGACGGCACCTTCTTCCACTCCGGACAGGTCGCCATCTCCAACTCCATCAAAAACGGCCAGGACATCACCTACATCATCCTGGCCAACGGCACCACCGCCATGACGGGCCACCAGGAACACGCCGGCACAGAGCTCGATGTACTCGGCAACGAGACCTGGATGCAGGACATCGAGCCCATCGTCCGCGGCATGGCCGGCACCAGCCCCCTCACCGTCGCCAAGCTCACCCCCGCCAACCGCGGCAAGTACCGCAAACTGCTCGAAGAAACGATTCTTCGCGACGGCGTGAAGGTGATCATCGCCGCCAAAGAGTGCGGCATCACCCACCACCGCTCCGTCCTCCGCGCCGAGCGGCAGACGATCAAGAAACACGGGTATCTGCCGAAGAAAACCCACATGAACGTCACCACCGAGGTGTGCGAAAACTGCCTGGAATGCACCAGGCAGACCGCCTGCCCCGGCCTCACCACCGCCGACACCGATTACGGCAAGAAGATCGACACCGACCTCACTTGGTGCGTCAACGACGGCGCTTGCGAGCGCGTCCGCGTGAGCAACGAAGCGGGCATCGGCGTGAAGCCCTGCCCCAGCTTCGAGCAGGTGACTATCGTGCGCCAGCGCCGCCGTCGTTATTCGCTGCCGCACATGGCGCTCGACAAGTTGCCCGAGCCGGCGCGTGTCCACCCCATGAACTCCGCCGGCGATGTCTGGCGCGCCCACATGGCCGGCGTAGGCGGCATGGGCATCGGCGTCATCAACGCCATCCTCGTCCGCGCCGGCCACAAGGAAGGCTACCGCGTCATCTTCGCCGACAAAAAAGGCCTCGCCATCCGCAACGGCGGCGTCTATTCGCAGATCACGTTTGTGAAGGACGACGACTCCACTCCCTCTCCCTTGCAGGGAGAGGGTAGGGGTGAGGGTAGAGGCGCCCGGACTTCAAGCGGCGCTCGCCTGTCCGCGTCTTCACCCTCACCCCAACCCTCTCCCTGGAAGGGAGAGGGGGCAATTTCCTACCCCACCACCGGCAACATCCCCTACGGCAAAGCCGACTTGCTCATGGGCATCGATATCCTTGAAGCCGCCCGCGCGATTGACCCGCGCGAGCAGTTCCGCGTTGCCTCGCCCGAGCGCACCTGCTCGGTCATCAACACCTATAAGCAGCCGACCGTCTACACGCTTCTGGGCAGGCAGGATTTTGATCCCGAGGCGCTGCGCGAGGAGATTTTCGAGCACAGCCGGGCCGAGCACTCGTTCGCCCGAAACCTTTCCGAGCTGTGCGAGCTGCGGCTGGGCAGCAAGTTGTACGGGAACATCATGCTCATGGGCGTGGCGTTCCAGCTCGGGCTGATCCCCGTTTCGGCGCACAGCATCGCGTGGGCGATCAAGGACTCCGTGCGGCGCGACCACCGCAAGAACCTCAAGGCCTTCAACATCGGCCGCCGACTGGCGCTCGAGCCGCGGGCACTGCCCAGGAAACCCGAGCCCGAGACGTGGTCGCAGCTCGTGACGAATAAAGTGCGCATCCTCCGTCGCACGCGCCTCTTCGGCAGGGCGCTGGCGATGCGGTTCGAACGCCTCGTGCAAGGCGCGATGAAGCAGATGCGCGACCTGCCGGACGGCGCGAAGTACGACCTCGCCCTCCGCATCTACGACCTGATGCAGTACCAGGATTACGACTTCGCCAAGCGCTATTTCGACCTCGTCCGCGGCGTCTACCGCCGGGACTCAGGGACGCGCCAGTACGCCGCGACCGTCGCCGCCATCTGGAACCTGGCGAAGGTGATGCTCATCAAGGACGAGCCGTACGTGGCGTACCTGCTCACGCGTTACGAGAAAAAGCAGCGCGACATCGTGAAGTTCGGCGTGGACGTTTCCAACGGCGACCGCATCGTCTACAAGCACCACACCCGCCCCGAGTTCAACATCGGCAAGCGCCGCATCCGCATCCCCATCAGCACGAGCGACTGGCACCTGCAAATCGTCAGCCGCATGAAATGGCTCCGCGAACTCCCCGGCTGGCACCACCGAGAAAACGCCTTCCGCGATTGGTACGTCGCCCTGCTGGAGCGCATCAACCTGACGACGGATTACGACCAGGCCCTGCGCGTCCTCAAATGCCCCGAGGAAGTCACCGGCTACCGCGAAGTGCGCTACCCGAAGCAGGACCACGTCCGGGAAACCATCGAAGCCGAGTTAGTGCGACAGGTAACGCCGGCGCTGGGCGATTCGTCGCAGACAGCGCTCGACGCGCTGCGCACGCCGACGAGCGTGTAATCGGGTGAAGTTGAAATCCTGGCGGCTAGTGGCCGCGTCGAAGGACACCGCCCACATCCCTCGCGCCGTGGATCACGCGGAGAATCCGCAAAGGTTTGACGCCGGGCCGGTATACGATGAGGTAGGAATATACAGTCCAGAATCGCAGCGAATCGTCTTCCGCATCCTCGCGCGTGTGGCCCATTAGCGGAAACTCCGCCAGTTTTCTCATGGCCTCGTTGAATTCCACTCGGGATTGCTTTGCCGCTTGTCGGCTATCCCGTCGGATGAAAGAAATGATCTCGCGGAGGTCGGCCTTGGCGCGGTCGGTGAGGATGTATCGGGGCATCGGCGAGCCTCAGGACGTACGCAGATTCCTCTGCTATTCGCGGTCCTCTCGCTCGAGTTGATCGAAGAACTCCTCGCCGTCGCTCATTCTGCCCGCCTGCTCATCGGCAACCCCTTCCGCAATCTTTCGGCGGAAACCGGGGAAGATTGCCTCGAACTCCTCGGTGGACATGTCTGCCATACTTTCTTGCTGCTCCAGGCTCGCGAGCCCGGCGCGTACCACATCCTGCGGCGTCGCATAGCGCCCGCTACGGACCTTTTCCTCAATCAGCTTCTCGAGTTCCGGATCAAGTGTCAGACCCATGGCGATCATCTCCAGGAAGTACCCTGTGGATTCTACCCCATCTCCACGCAAATCGCCTCCAGCGCCTTCGCGATCTTCTCCGCATTCGGATTCACAATCGGCCGAAACGTGCAGGCCTTCCCGC
>JAQGHP010000548.1 GCA_028288775.1 Phycisphaerales bacterium
GGGTTGCCCTGATGCGGCAAGCTCTTTTCCACCGACTTGGCGACTACATACCCACCCTGGCAAAGCGGGCAGCGGCCATCCTCGGCCGGCGCGGGAGACTTGTCGTGATGCTGTCGGCAACAGGGGGACTTTGCCGCGACGCCTTGTGCTTCCCCGCCCAGCGCACAACCCGCGGCCGTGCAGGTGGAGCTGACAAACAGCACCACGACCGCCGAGAGCATCGCGAGGGTTTTGGCTAAAAACGGGGACATCGCAACGAAACTCTATGATAGCGGCAGGCCGGTAGTCAAGCCGAGCGATCGCGGGGTTGCCCGGACGTTTGGACACCAGGGCGATCGTATTGTGAACCGTTCGACGATTCGGTGGAGCAAGCTACGGCGCGTTGCGAAAGAAGATGTCCTATAAAAACAGTCCCGCGTCCACCCTGAATCGATCTGCGAGTCGGCGGATGTGCGCCTTGCTCAACTGGCGCGAGCCGTTGAGAATTTTCGGGCCCAACTCCCTGGTGCCGAGCAACCGCCCCAGATCGGAGCCGCTCATTCCGTTGGATTCCAAAAGGAAACGAAGCATGTCCAACGGCGAAAGTTTTCTGGTGTCGATCCGCTCGTGCTCCGTCTCGTAAGCCTCGAATAGGATCGTTAGAGTTTCCAGATATTCCGCCTGGCCCGTCGTTAGCCGGGGCAACGACGTCAGACGGTCGATCATCTCCTGCGTATTGGAGTAGCCGATTTCGTCATGGATGGCCTGCGGAGGCAGCAGGCGGACCAGGTCGGCGAAAGCGGATGGCAGCTTGTCGGGTCGTGCTCTCACTCTCGGCATAGTTCATCCTTCCATTTGGCCGTGTCGTATTGAGCGTGTGTCAAAACCATTTTCTCGTATATCACATGGAGCCGATACGGGGGACAGCGCTCACACCAACGCCCGCGGCCGAAACACCATGTCCAGCGCGGGGGTTAAAAGACTCGCCAGCAGCAACGCGAGATATGGCCCGAAGGACACGCCCAGGTACAACTGCAGCGCGGCGCTGAAGCCGCCGGCGAGGATCGCGTAGATGATCCGCGCCCGGCGGGCCATGGGTCTGATCGACGGCGAAGTCGCCAGGAAAAAGGCCATGAAGAGGACCGGCGAAGCCATCACCTCATAGTTGGCGAAGGTGATGCCGGCGGCCCAGCCTACGCCGGGGGAGCGGGAGGCGATCCAGTGCCAGTGCGTGTGGGCGGTGACTGCTGTAGGGATCGGCAAAATCAGCAGCCCGGCGAACTCCACCGCGATGATGATCATCGGAATGCGGTAGTCGATGAGGCCGCGGTAGAGCAAGAACAATCCGCCGACGATGACGGCGATGGCGCTGCTGGCGCCGATGGGGCCGGGGTGGCCGCCGACGATGAGATCTTCCAGCGGGGGGACGTTGTCGCGGAGGAGGCCTTGGAGCGGCAGCCAGCCGCGGGGGGGCTTTTCGCGGCCGCTGGTGTAGCGCGACAGCGCCTCGGCTGCCGGCTCGGTGGATTCGGAATCCACGCCCGGGGCCTTCTCGCGCTGCAGCCACGGCTCCTTCTGCACGAGGCGCGCGTCCGCGGCACGGCCGTGCAGCAGGTCGCCGGTCGCGGCGTGGTTGCGCTGCAACACCCAGTGCGGAACGAGCAGATCGATGAACAGTGCGGTGATGAGCAAATATGTGACAAGCACCGGATGCACGCGGCCCGAGCCCAGTCCGCCCAGCAGCCACAGGAAAATGCTGAGGATGAAACCCGCGGCGGGAAGGAGGGGCCAGGGTTGCTCGCTATACGAAGTGGGCTGTGTGGTGGCGAGGTGGGCTGGGAGCATGAGGGCCAGGAGCAGGGCCAGCCACAATCCGTGCGCGTAGGAAAGCTGATGGCCGCGCGGGCCGATCCTTCGCCACGCGGCAATGCCCAGTGCCGCGGACCCGCAGACGAGCAGGATGGACGCCAGCGCCCGCCACCCGTAGAGCGTCACCCCGGCAGTGACGGGGATGATCGCTCCCAAAAAGTGCATGGAATAGAACTCCGCGACGCTCAAGCCGCTATGCGGGAGCGACATGAGAACGGCGGGGCGCGTGGGTGCGGCGGGGGTCATGCCTTGGGCGGGAGTATGCGGGTTTGCCGGGCGGTTCGCAATGCAAAGAGGTGAACGCCAGGAAATGCGGCGTGGGCAAACAGGCCCTTCCGGTGCTACGCATTTCTACTCCGTCACAGAATCGAACGCCGAGACGCAGAGACAGGAGGAGGTAATTCAGTGAAAGATTGAAGTCGCTATTTCTTGCCCGTGTATCGACCCATTTGATTTCCGCGATGTCTCTGCGTGCCTTCTCTGCGTCTCTGCGTCTCTGCGTTCAATTCGACCTCGGCACGAGCCAAAGCGTTCCCATCCAATAGCGGGCACTAACGAGCCGAGCGCTGCATTGCGCGTAGCGTCCGGATGCCTGCAAGCAGCGGCAGATGCGACGGGCACACGAAGCTGCAGATGCCGCATTCGACGCAGGCTTCCAGGCCGTATTGGTGGGCGAGGTAGGGGTCTTCCTGTTGGGCGGCTTCGAGCAGGCCGGCGGGTTGGATGTGGACGGGGCAGCCTTCCACGCACCAGGCGCAGCGGATACATGGGTCGGGGTTCACTGCGGGCGCGGGGGTGAGGAGCGTGAGCGTGAGTTCGCCGCCGCAGGCGACCGCGGCGCTCGCGACGTGTTGCTCGCGGAGCGGGTTGCCGGCGCGGAGGTCGATGGAGTCCGCCGGGACGCCCAGGTCGGCGAGGAGGTCGGAGAAGGCCGTGCCTATGGGGACATTGAGGAAATGCGTTTTATTGCGGGAACGGTCGCGTACGGCCATGGAGACGGCGAGCATCGGCTCGTCGGAAAGGAAGCACCGGCCAACGGCCGCGGCGGCGGCGGCGTCGAGCAGCAGCACGTTCTGCTCGGTCGGCAGGCGGTCGGGACGCAGGGCGCGGTCGGTTAATTCCAACAGCAGCGTCGGGTGGGCGCGGGGATAGTCATTTTGCAGCGGGAGCAGCGCGAGGTCTGTCCCCGCGGATGCCCGGCGGAGGGACGCCCAGCACGCCGGGTCGGCGGAATGCGCCACCGCCGCCCAGGCCCGGCGGGCTTTAGTCAACGAGGCCAGCGCCAAAACGCCCGCGGTCACTTCCACGCCGTAATTTCCGGCGATGCGGGTTTGCAGCGGGAGGGCGGCGTCTTCGTCGAGCACATTGCACAGGACGGTGTCCACCGGTTTTCGGAGGGTGGCGTGAAGCTGCGCGATGAGATCGGGGCTGGTCCAGCGGTTGGCCCATACGCCGCGACTTCGCAGCAGGTCGATCGCCGCGCTCATGTCGATTGCGCGGACACGCGGGAGCATTTCGGAGATCGCGCCGGCCGCGAGCGCCTTCTCCGCCCCGGCGGGCTCCGTCGAGGGATTACATTCGATGACGACGGCTGGAACCGTACGATCCCCCGTGAACAGCACCCGCGCGGCGCCGACAACGCGCCCGTCCGCCGGGGCGAGCGGCATGGCAAGCGATTGCGGGACATTTTCCGCCAGCGCATCCCCTCGTCGGACGATCGTTCCAGCGGGTCGGGCTTCCATCGCGTCCGCGGCTCCGTACCCGCCTACGGGCACGGCCAATCGCCCCGGCATGGCAAGCGCGCGAAATCCCCGGGCCTCGGGGGCCCGCAAGGTTGTGGAGGAAGATGGAGCGGAGGAAGACATGGGAAAATATTTCTGAGTGCTGAGGGAGGGGAAAGGAGCCAGAAGCCAGGAGCCAGAAGTTGGGAGTCAGATTACACTTTCCTGGCTGCTTTCACCTTCAGGTCCTCGGTCCTCACGATGTAGGATGGGCGTACTCGCCCACCGGTCATCGTCGCGCGGCCAATGGTGGGCGAGTACGCCCACCCTACAGGAATTCACTTCGAGTCCCAGTGCGTCGTTTCGACTTCCCTAACCGCAGGCAGCACCCGCCTCCGCGCGCTCTTCTCCTGGCTTCTGGCTCCTGGCTCCTTTCCCCCCTCAGCACTTCCCTACATTCCTGCCAACCCAATCCCATTCCTGCGACAAATATTTCTGAGCGCCTCCGCGGCCACCTTGAACAATCCCGGCCCGCTGAATCCGCTGAATTGTTCATGTTTGGCCAGGTGCGGTTCGAGGCTGAGGAAGCCACGGTAGCCGCTGCGCCAGGCGTCTACGAGGATGGCCTCGATGTCGCCGTCGCCCTTGCCGGCGGGCACGACTTTGCCGTCCTTCAGCAGGGCATCCTTAATGTGAATGTGTACGGAGTAGGGTTTGAGCAGCGGCCAGTTGTCGGCGGGGCGTTCGCCGGCCTGCACGAAATTGGCGAAATCGAACGCGCTGCGCAGCCTCGGGGAGTTGATCGACTTCATCAGGTCCAGGCACGGCTTGCCTTTTTCGCCGTAAATTTTCACTTCGTTCTCGTGGACGAGCGTGATGTCGCTGTCCTTCAGGTACTCGGCCTTGGCCGTCATCCGGCGAAGGACTTCATCGCGATGCGGCCGGAAATCCTCCCCCGGTTCAGGCGGGTAATAGCTGAAGATGCGAATCAGCGGCGCGCGAAAATACTCGGCCAGTTCCACCGCGACCTTAAACCGCTCGAAGTGCGGCTCAAACGGGTCGGTGATTTTGATCTTCCCGATCGGGCTGGCGATGCTCACCACGCCCATGCCGCTGTCGGCGAGCTTTGCCTTGATTTGGGCACGGAGGTCGGGGCTGAAGTCGAGGACGTTTTGATTGTTGACGCCGCGAAGCTCGAAATGCGTGACGCCGTTCTCCCGGCAGACGCGAATCTGCTCGTCCAGGTCGGGGGAGATCTCATCCGCGAAAGCCGAGAGTTTGAGCATGGGAATTCCGTGAGTCGATGGCCGGGGCAATATCGTCGGGGGGAGGGGCGGGGCGCGTCAAGGCGACGGTCGCGACTAGCGCTCGTTAGGCGGATAGATGTCATAGCGGCGGGCGAGGGCGGTCACCTTGCTCATGTCCGGCAAGGTCCGTCTCCCTTCGCTCCGGGCGAGTTCAAAGAGCTGCACGAAGTAACCTTCCATTCCGCCCGGCTAAGCGTCTACATCGTATCATTTCGCCCATGGTTTCCGCCGGAAGAGGCTCGCGTACTCGCCGACTTGTGGCAGGCATTTGCCCCGGCGGCCCATTGCCCATCGCGCGCCAAATTGGGGCAATTCATGGGCAAAAGTGGGGCAATTTGGCATAATATTGCCTACATTTAGCTTGCAAAACGACAGGAGAAGAGATCGCTGATGAATTCTCGTAAGTCTTGTTCAAATTAATGTTTGCGCAGGAAAATGCAACCCGTATTCCGGGAGCCCATTGCCCATCATTGCCCATGATTGCCCCGATTTGGCCCTATTACAAAAATGGGCAATGGGACTTCACCGCCACGCATCGGGAATGGGCTGGTTGGAAATGTCCGCCGAACGGTGGTCCATAGCGATCTTCTCAACGGACTCGCTACCGGCGGCTGGGTACCCGACGTCATACACATGAGTGTGATCCATTGGCTTGACAGAACTTCCGTCGATCTCTAACGTACCCCTCTTTCCCGCGGCGGGCTTTCGCCCGCCGTTGGTGTTCTGTTGGTTTGCGCTTCGGTCGGGCGGGGCGGCTTTTTGCTGCCGGCCCGGCCTGTTTGCGCAAAGGAGTTTTGACAATGCTTCCGGTCCAGAAACACAGTAAGTCCCGCAAGCGCAAACGCCGCTCGCACCACGCGCTGAAGCCGATTCACTACGTCCGCTGCCCCCAATGCGGCAACGCCAAGCTTCCCCACTGCGCCTGCGACAACTGCGGGTACGTGAACCCGAAGATCGCGCTGCAGATGGATACGGGGCAGGCCTGAGCGAGCGGGGGCATCGGGAGGTAAGCAGTGCGCGCTGCGGTGGATGTGATGGGAGGGGATAAGGCGCCGGCAGCCGTACTTAAGGGCTGTTGGGAAGCCGCGCCTCTGCTTGACGGCAAAGACGTCATTTTCCTCGTGGGTGACGAAAAAGTCATCCGCGACGGCCTCGCTTCCAGCAATCTCACCGCCGAGCAAAAGACCCGCTATCACGTCGTGCATACCACGCAGACGGTGGAGATGGACGACGCGCCGGTCGAGGCCATCCGCAACAAGCCCGACAGCTCCATTAATGTAATGTGCAACCTCGCCAAGAAGGGCGAGGCGGACGTGGTGATATCCGCCGGCAATACCGGCGCGTGCGTCGCCGCGGCACAGTTGAAGATGCGCACGCTGCCGGGCGTGAGCCGCCCGGGGATCGCGGTCATCCTGCCGACGTTTTACGGGCCGGTGGTGATCTGCGACGTGGGGGCCAACATTTCCCCACAGCCGCGCCACTTGCAGCAATACGGGATCATGGCCGGGGCGTATGCCAGCGCCGTCTGCGGCATTTCGAGCCCGCGCGTGGGGCTGCTCTCCATCGGCGAAGAGGATGCCAAGGGCACGACGATGGTGAAGGAGGCCCGCAAGCTGATGCGGGACGAGCCGCAGATTAATTTCGTGGGAAATGTGGAAGGGCGCGACCTGTTCAGGGGCATCGTGGACGTGGTGGTGTGCGACGGGTTCGTCGGCAACACCATTCTCAAGTTCACCGAAGGGCTTTCCGAAGGGCTGTTCCAGACGATCATCGCGGAGCTGGAAGAATACGCGCCGCAGTTGCTCGAGCAATTCAAGCCGGTGATGAAGAAGATCCACCAGCGTCACGACTGGCAGGAGTACGGCGGCGCGCCGCTGCTGGGTGTGGGCGGCTACTGCCTGATCTGCCACGGCCGCTCCGACAGCAAGGCAATCATGAACGCGGTCCGCGTCGGCAAGCAGCTGGTCAACAGCGGCGTCAATCAAAAGATCGTCGAGCAAATCGCGACGAGTATTCCCGGGGGGGAAGAGTAGAGGAATTTGCGATTTGCGAATGCCGATTTGCGATTGATTTGGAACTCTAGAATTTGAAATTTGAGATTTGAGATTTGAAATGTGGGATTTGGGTTGGAGGCGTCTGCGGATTTCGCCGCATTCCAATCGCAAATCGGCATTCGCAAATCGCAAATCACTCACTTGCGGAACACGACAGCAAACCACCACTTATGTCCCAATACGGAGCCATCATCGCGGGGACCGGCAGCTTTGTGCCGGAGAAGCGTCTGACCAACGACGACCTGTCGAAAATGGTGGACACCAACGACGAATGGATCGTGCAGCGCACGGGCATTCGCGAGCGGCGAGTGGTGAGCGAGGGCGAGTCCACCGCGACGCTCGCAACCGCCGCGGCTCGCAAGGCGCTCGAGGCCGCAGGCATCGAACCCAAGGACCTGGATCTGATCGTCTGCGGCACGATCTCCGGCGAGATGGTTTTCCCCTCGACGGCATGCTTCGTGGCCGCGGCGCTCGGGCTCAATTCCACTCCCGCCTTCGACATCTCCGCCGCGTGCAGCGGGTTTCTTTACACGCTCCAGACCGGCGTCAGCTTCATCAAGTCGGGCTTGTACCGCAACGTGCTGGTGATCGGCGCCGAAACCCTCAGCCGATTGACGGACTACACCGATCGCGGCAGCTGCATCCTCTTCGGCGACGGTGCCGGCGCGCTCGTGCTGCAGCGCAGCCCCGACCCCAAACTCGGCGTCATCTACAGCAGCCTCCACGCCGACGGGCACGGCTGGGAAATGCTCTGCTGCAAGCCCGGCAGCCGCCACCCCATCGGCGAGGCGCTGCTCGCCGAGCGCAACCAATACATGAAGATTCGCGGCCGCGAGGTTTACAAATTCGCGGTCCAGCGCTTCGAGGAATTGATCGAAGACGCCCTCCGCAAGTGCGAGCTGAAGCCCGAGGACGTGTCGCTGATCGTCCCGCACCAGGTAAACCAGCGCATCATCGACTCGGCGATGCACAAGCTGGGCCTGGGGATGGAGAAGGCATACGTCAACATCGACAAGTACGGCAACACCTCCGCCGCGTCGATCCCCATCGCCTTTGATGAAGCCGTCCGCGCGGGAAAGATCAACCCCGGCGACGTGATCGTGATGGTCGCCTTCGGCGCGGGATTGACGTGGGCGAACGCAGTCGTGCGGATGTGACGGCGTTGGCAGAGTGCTGGGGGCCGCAAGCGCGCGTTTTTACGAAATGCCACCTCCCTCTCCTTCGTACTCGGGGGAGAGAGGACAGGGGTGAGGGGCCGGACGTAAAAGTGCGTCGATCCAGCATCAGGCACGCGTTGGGTCCGCTTCAGCGGACGTCGTGCCGTGACGACGACGAGAACGTCCGCTGAAGCGGACCCTACGGATACACGATCTTGCGAGTGGGTGCCGTTCGACGTTCAGCC
>JAQGHP010000558.1 GCA_028288775.1 Phycisphaerales bacterium
ACCGCTGGGGCGTGAAGTGGGTCTCGCCCGAAGAGGCGAAGGCCCACGCGGAAGAGCAGCGGAAGGCCGCGGCGGCGATCCAGGCCGCGGCGGGGCGCGCGGACGCGGCGCTGGCGCGCTATAAGCAATTGCAAAACGATGCCCGGCCCAAGGGCCGCAACATGGCGCGCACCGCTTCCGATGCGCAAGTGGATACGGGCCGACGGGAGTACGAAGCGGCGATGAAGGAAGTGGCCCAGATCAAATCACAGTACCCGCAGCAGCCCTGGCTAACGGACATCCGCCCGGTGATCCCGTCGCGGCCGGTGGCGGTGGCCGTGGCCTCGGCGGGGCAAGACCCATCGGCCGTGCCTGCGCCTTCTGCCGACCCTTCTCCTACGCCAGCGCCACCGATCGCGCCCGTCGTGCCCGATCCCACGCCCGATCCGGCCGTCCCGTCCGACCCCGCGCCGCGGCCGGTTGCGCCGCCGGTGCGGCCCGCCCCGGTCCCCGCCGCTCCGCATCGCACGGCACGCTACGCGCTGGCGTTCCCTGTCGATCGCTACCGCCTGATCACCGCGGCGGAGGCGCTGGGCAGCGCGTCGCAGGTGCGCATGGAGGACGGACAGGGGACGGTCCTCGACGCGAAGGTGGTGGCCAAGGGCGATCGGCTGGCGCTGCTCGAGGTGGATCCCGCGGCCATGGCGGGCCGCACGTTCCATTACCTGAACGTCGCAAGTGAATTTTCCGGCGGCGCGGTGCGCTGCGCGGCCTTCCCCGAAGCCAGCGTCTTCGGGCCCGAGGTGATAATGCTCAAGGGGGACAATGTCCCCGCGCCCCCGGCGGGCGGGAGTTGGATGGTCGGCCTCTCCGAGCACCCGCGTCTCCCCGGCTCACCGTTGTTGAGCGCTTCGGGCGATGTCGTGGGCGTCGTACTCGCCAGCCGCGACGACCCCCGCACCCGTCTCCCCGCGATCGGCTTCCGCGAGGTCGCGGAGTTTCTTTCCGCCAACCAGGCCTCCCCCGCTGCGCCGTGCCGCAATCCCGATGCGCTGGGCGTCTTCCAAGTTTCCGCCGAAGGCGAGTGACGCCGCCGACGGAAATCCGAATTCCGAATCCCCGAAATCCGAATCAAATCCGAATGACGAAATCCGAAACGGAGGGAGCCACGAATGAACACGAATAGGACTGAATTCATTCGTGTTCATTCGTGGCTCCCACTTTCTTCGCCGCTTCGCGGTGAAGAATTTCGGTTTCGGAATTCCGAATCGGTTTGTATTGGTAACGGCTGAGAAAACGAAACGGACCGAAGGGGAGCCACCGCCTTCGGTCCGTTCAACAAAATCTGATTTCGTGAGAACATAATACCCGCTGCGCTGCCGTCAATACAACTCTCGAATGAAAATTCAACATCGCCGCGCCGGGCGACCTTCCTCACGGTGACTTGAAAAGTTCCTCGACCATCGGCGCGAGGGCCGCGCGGAGGGCGGGGTCGCGCGAGGCGAAGAGCAGGTTGGTCTTGAGCCAGTCGAGCGGATTACCGATGTCGTGGCGGCGGGCGTCGAGCACGACGCCATGGATCGGCTCGCGCGACAGCAGCAGGCGCAGCGCATCGGTGAGTTGAATTTCTCCGCCGCGGCCGGGGCTGGTTTGTTCGAGGCAGGAGAAGATCGCGGGCGTGAGCACGTACCGCGCCGCAATCGCGAGCCGGCTCGGCGCCGATTCCTTCGCCGGTTTTTCGATGAGCGTGTCGAGCTTGAAGACGCCGTCGCCCACGGCTGTGCCGCCGACGATTCCGTAACGGTCCACTTTTTCCGGCGCGACTTCCTCCAGCCCGATGACGCAAGTCCCCAGGCGATTAAAGGCTTCGGCGAGCTGAAGCGCGGGCGGTTTGCCTGCGCTGAAAATAGTGTCGCCGAGCAAACAGAGGAACGGTTCGTCGCCCACGTGGCGCTTCGCCTGATAGACGGCGTCGCCCAGGCCGCGCTGCTCGGGTTGGCGCACGCTGTGGACCTTCACGCGTTCGATGAGGGAGTTGATCGAGGCGAGAAGTGCCTCTTTTCCGCTGTTTTTCAGGCGCTGCTCGAGTTCGAGGCTGCGATCGAAATGGTCCTCGACGGCTTTCTTGTCGCGGGAGGTGATGAGCAGCACGTCGTCGATGCCCGCCGCGACGGCTTCCTCGACGACGTACTGAATGGACGGCCGGTCGAGGATGGGGAGGAGTTCCTTGGGGACTGCCTTGGCCGCCGGGAGCATACGGGTGCCGAAGCCGGCGGCGGGGATAATCGCTTTTCTGATCATTTAATCTGTCCTGGAACAAAGTAAACCCGAATTCCGAAGCCCGAAATCCGAAAGAAATCCCAAATCCGAATTGACCAAATCTCAAGGCAGAGGGAGCCACGAATGAACACGAATGCTCACGAATAGGAAGTCCTAATTCATTCGTGCGCATTCGTGTTCATTCGTGGCTCCCCGACTTCGGATTTGGGATTTCGTCATTGGGATTTGATTCGGGTTTCGGGGATTCGGAATTCGGATTTCAGGCTCGGGCTTCGAGTTTTGATGCCTTCGGTTTCATACGTGCGATTCGAAGATTATGGGCCTCATCACCGTGCATCGTATCGCCGCCAGTGCGTCCACGAGTTGTTGGTAGTGGCGGCCGTCGCGGTAGAGGCCGCAGATCGCGCCGCCGCTGCCGGCGAATTTGGCGCTGGCGCCGGTGGCGCGGGCTACGTCGACCATCCGTAAATTTTCCGGGGCGATGTTCATGATGGTGCGGCGGAGGTCGAAGTTGTCGTTCATCACGCGGCCGAGCGTCTCCCAATCGCCGGCCATCAGGGCGTCGCGGCCGGCGTCGGTAAGCTCGCGATATTTTTGCATCGCGGCCATGACGGTGGGGTCTCCGCGGTTGAACAGCTCGCGGAGGTTGCGGTGGGGGACGTCGCTGACTTCGGCGCGCTCGGGGTCGTAGGCGACGTAGAGCGGGGGGAGCTTGGGCGGCGTGAGGGGGACGTAGTCGCCGTAGCCGCGGGATTCGAGGAGCTTGCGGTCGAAGTCCATCCAGACGATCCCCTCGTACGCCTGGATCACGCGGTCCTGCAGACCGGCGCTGATTCCCAGTTCCTCCTTTTCCACCGACCACGTGAGGGCCGGCAGTTCGTGGAGCGGCACGGAGATTTCGTGGAACTGCATCAGCGCGCGGAGCATGGCCATGATGATCGCGCTGCTGCCGGACATGCCGACGAGGCGGGGGATGTCGGTGTGGAAGCTGACGGTGTAGCTGCGGTCGTGCAGCTCGACGCCGCGTTTGCGGGCGTAGTCGTGGAATTTTTTGATGGCGGCTTTGATGAGGCGCATGCCGCCGTAGTAGCCGTGGAGTTTTTGGTCCTTGAGGAAGGCGTTGACGGAATCGAAGTGTGCGAGGTCGCCGTGGGTGGGGACGATCTCGAAGTGCGGGCTTTCCCATAGCCGCACGGTCGCCCGGCAGTTGCGGATGATGAAGGAGAGGGTCTTGCCGAAGTACCCGTCGGACGGATTGCCGACGAGGCCGGCCCGGGCGTAGGCGTGGGCGGTGATGATCATGTGGGTTCTCCTCGCGCGGGAGATGATACTGAAAGGCCGGAGGATTGGCATTGGGCGTCCAGTTCACGCCGGGTACGAGCGATAGCGAGGCCCCGGATTCGACGGTCCGCGAAATTCTCGCGGTCTGGAGGATCCGGGGCCTCGCTTTCAGCTCGTACCCGGCGTGGTGGGATAT
>JAQGHP010000601.1 GCA_028288775.1 Phycisphaerales bacterium
CGGCGCGCCTGCGCCGCCGCCCGAGGCGATCGCGGTGCTCCATGCCGCCTTGCCGGTCTTTTCATCGAGGCAGAATAGCTCATTCGACTGGGTCAGTCCGTACACCATTCCGTTCCTGACGACCGGCGTGCTGAATTGCACGGACTCGTCGCCGTTGTTCCAAAGCTGCTTGCCGGTGAACTTGTCGCCCTCCTTTTCGATTTTGACGGCGGTGGTCCCGCGGCCGCCGCCGGAGTAGATCAGCGTCTGCCCGTCCACCACCGGGCTGGCCGCGTTGTACGCCATCCGCTGCGCCTCGAACGGCGTCTCCCACACCTGCTTTCCATCCGCGACGTTCAGCGCGATGATCTTGCGGTCAGTCATGGCGATCACCAGCTTCGTGCCGCCCGCCGTCATGAGCACGGGCGAGGCATATGCCGGGCTTGCGCCGCCCGATTTCCATTTCTGCTCGCCGGTGGCCAGATCATACGCCACCACCGCGCCGTCCTCGCGCCCGCCGAGCTGCGCGATGACCAGCCCATCGGTGATGATCGGCGAGCTGCTCGCGTTGAACTGCGGCATCGAGCCTTGGAAATCATCTTTGCGCCAAATTTTCCTACCGCTGGCCGCATCAAGGCAGGAAATTACCCCGCGCACGCCGATCGTCACCACCTTCCCATCCGCCACGGCGGGCGAGGCCCTTGGCCCTGAGAAGCTCGCGGCCGGCCCGGTCGCCCCCTCCGATTGGTACTTGTCCGCCCAGACTTCCTTCCCATCGGCCGCCATGAGGCAGCGCGTGATTTCGTTGAAATCCTGCCGCGAAAAGACGTAAAGCTTGTCGCCCACGAGCGCCGGTGTGGCCACGGCATCCCCCACCGTCACCTTCCACTTCTGCGTTAATTCCTTGGGCCACGTCGCGGGTGCGGTAAAATCCGTCACCTTTGCATCCCGATTTGCCCCGCGCCACTGCGGCCAATCCGCCAGCGCCATACTCCCCGCCACAACGACCGCAAAGACGCCAACGACACGCACGGGAAGAGTCTTGCTTCTCATGATCGCTCCTTCAAACCGGGGATCCGGCTGGACCGAGGCTCTTTGGTTTGTCTACGACCGATGCATCCCCCCATTGGCTGGTAACATGGCTGCTTCAATTCCCGCCGGTCAATTATTATTTGCGCAATGATGTAAATGATGTAGATGATAAATCTATCGCATTCCCCCCGACCCTGTCGCGGGCGGGCGGGGCAGATGAAATAGCATCCAGATGGAAACAAACGGTAAAGGGATTGCGACGGCCTCGCCCCTTCACGGTGAAGTCCTCCTTCGGATTTTGGAATTCGTCATTCGGATTTGATTCGGACTTCGGGGGTTCGGAATTCGGATTTTATCCCTCTGCTTTTACTTATCCTTCTCTTCCAGCTTCAGCGGCTTGCCGTCCCGTAGTCCTTCAATCACGAGCCCCTTCGGATTTTCCGTGACCAGCTTGCGGAGGTCGTGGGTGGAGTGAACGTCCTTTCCGTTGACCTTCTGGATGACGTCTTGCTCCTTGAGACCGACCTTTTCGGCACGGCCGTCGGGGAGGATGTGGGTGACGACCAGGCCCTGGCCTTCTACCACTTCTTCCTGGGCGGCAATGCCCAGGCGGCCCGAGGCGGGGGGCGGGAGGGCGTCGCCGGGGTCGGGGAGCTTGAGGTCCTTTAGCTCCTTCCGCAGGGCGTCGCTGCGGCGGTTGTACTCACGCATCTGGGCGGAGACGCCATCGCCATTCGCGTCGGCCGTGGGGAGAACTTCGCGGAGGTCCTTGAGAAGACCCTTTACCTGATCCTGCTGGTCATCGGGAAGCTTGGCCCCTTTCATCTCCTCGAGGATCTTGTCTTCGAGACGATTGAGATCATCGCCGGCGGGGCCCGGTCGGCGGGCCGGGACGGGCATCGGTGGGGGCGGGATCAGGTTTGGGCGGAGGCCGCCGATGAAACCGGCACGGCCCTGGATGACGATCCCACCGCCCTGGATTCCGTTGAAACCGCCCTGGGCAAATTGCTGGTACAGCGCGAAGGCCTCGGCGTTCTCGCGCTTGAGCTGCTCTGCGTTATCGGCCTTGTAATCGCGCGTGACGGGCTTGCCTTCGATCTGGCCGGTGACTTTTATGCGCAGGCCCGCGGCGTCTTCCTCAATGTGGATAGTGCGGCCGTTCTCGCGGACGTCGATGGTTTTGGCCCCGTTGAAGTTCGAGGAGCTGATGGACTGAGTCCAGTTGTTGCCGGGCACGGGCTGCGGGATCGGGCCCAATTGCTGCGGCCGTTCGATCTGCTGGGCGAGTTCCTGGGCGCGGGCGCGGACTTCGGGGTCCGGGGAATTCTGAGCGTCCTTCAGGGCGGGAAGGGCGCTTTTGCCCATTTCCCGGAGCTTGCGGCCGGCTTCCTGGCGGGCATGAAAATCGTCGTCGCCAAGCTGATGGATAAGCGCCGGAACGTCCGTGGCTGCCGGCTGCGTGGCGGGGGCGACGGGTTTGTCTGACGGGGCGTCCGCGGCCGGGGCGGGGCGATGCAAACATGCCGCGGAGAGAAGGACAGCGGCGGCGAGTGGGATAGTTTT
>JAQGHP010000638.1 GCA_028288775.1 Phycisphaerales bacterium
TCATTGCCGAGGGTGTCGTGCCGTATCGATCCACAACTCGCCGTCGATTGCCCGCTTGGGCGATTGCGATGATCGTCTTCGGGGCCGTATCGGTAATCGCCATTCCTCCGATCGTGGTTGTCGCCGAGCGCTCGGCCCGCGCCGCCGCCCGGGATCAGGCGGCATTGGAGCAGATTCAGCGCCGCCACGAACAGCTCCTGGCGTGGCGCAAGCGGGTTGACGAACTGCATAATGAAGCGCGACTCAAGTACGAGGCCTACCAGAAAGCGAAGTACTCGGGCAACGACGTCGAGAACGCGGTTAATGCCAAGACCGAGTTCGCCCTCACACCCGAACAGGAAGCCGAACTGGCCGACCTTACGCGGAAAATCAAAGAGGCCGAAGCGCAGGAGAAGGCGCAGCAGGCGTCCCCCTGATTCGCGGGCCGTCAGGTGTCCACCCGACCTGGTATTGCAACCATCTCCTTCATCCCCCGGATTTTAGAGCCGGGGCGCTCCGCCTCTCCATCGCTGTCACACTTCCGGGCGGCCGGGTATTTATTGGTGCAGAGTCCAAACGGGAGCACCATGGACGATCGAAAGCTATTAGAGCAATACGTGCGGCAGGGGTCGCGCGCCGCCCTGGAAGAGCTGATTCGACGGTACGTGGATACCGTCCATTCCGCGGCCATCCGCCAGACGCGCGATACCAACGACGCCGCGGACGTCACGCAGGCGGTGTTCCTGCTCTTTTCGAAGAAAGCGGGGCGGCTGGGGAAGGATGTGGTATTGGCCGGGTGGCTGCTGCGCGCGACGCATTACGCGTGCCTTCACCTCCGGCGGGGCGAAGCCCGCCGCAAGCGCCACGAGCAGAAGGTCGCCGCCATGACGCCACCCACCGACAAAGAGGGCCCGACACGACACGGAACCGATCCCGATTGGGAAAAAGTCGCGCCGCTGCTGGATGAAGCGGTTGCCACCTTGGGCGGATCGACGCGGTCGGCGGTGGTGCTCCGGTTCTTCCAGAACAAGAGCTACAAGGAAGTCGCCGAGCGTTTGCAAATCTCGGAACCTACCGCGCGCCAGCGGGTTTCGCGAGCGGTCGTGCAACTGCGGGAATTTTTCTCCAAGCGCGGGGTCGTGCTGTCCGCCGCGGCGCTCGAAGCAGTGGTGATCGCCCATGCGGTGCATCCCGCGCCGCTGGGAATTGCCGGGTCGGCGGCGGCGATTGGGGCGAGGGCCGCGACGGCGTCGGCACGGCATGCCGCGATCGCCAAGGGGGCGGCAATCGGCATGGTGCCCATTGCCGTGAAGCTCGCTGCCACGGCGGCCGTCTTCATCGTTGTCACGGGATTGGGAACCGCGGGATTCCGAAAGCTTCATCCTTCACATACCGTCGGGTCGGGTTCTGACTCGACCGCCTCCGTAGCGTCGGTCGCCGATGTCATGCAACCGATTCGCGGGCGCGTGCTCGGCCCGGAAGGCCAATCGGTGGAAGGGGCGGAAGTGCTGCTCGCCCGCCCTTCGACCCCGGCGAGGGTCTATGGAACGGCGCAGGATGGGATGCTATCTCTGAAGACCGCGGCGGACGGGACGTTCGAATTCCCGCCGACGCCCGATGCGACGGCGGTCGTGGTGCGCGCGGACGAAGGCTTCGCGCAAATGCACGTCGCGGACCTTCACAAGAGCCACGATGTCACGCTCACCGCATGGGGCCGGGTGGAGGGGACGCTGAAGATCGGTTCCAAGCCCATTGCCAATCAAACGGTCTCGCTGTTCCGCAACGGCGGGTCGCTCGCGATCTGGAACACCTGGCGTGTCATTCACGACGCGCGCACCAGGACGGATGCGAACGGGCATTACGTGTTCGCGCGGGCGATCGCCTTTCCGCCGGGCACGCCCGGATCGCTCCTGGTGAGCTTGGGCGACCGCAACGGGAACGGCGGGCGCAGCCGCGAGGTACGCGTTGCGCCCGGGCAGACGGTCCGCGTTGACATCGGCGGCACCGGGCGGGCCGTCACCGGCCATATCCTGGCGGACCCGAATCTCCCTGCTTTCTCCGGAAACTTGTTTCGGGAGGTGTTGGCCACGACCCAGCCCGTGACTCGACCTGCGCCGAAACCTGACGACGCGCTCGCGGTGCAATCTCCTGTACAAGTGCTGCCTGTGGCGATGAGCGCGGACGGGGAGTTTCGGATAGAGGACGTGCCCGCCGGGACGTACATGTTGCAGTTGCGCAGCGCCGCCCGGACGCCCGGCAGCGATTACCCCGAGGATGTCGCCTGGGCGGGTGCGGAGGTCATCGTTCCGGAAATGGCGGGCGGGCGGAACGACGAGCCGCTCGATATTGGGGGCGTCGCGGTCATCTTGAACAAGCTCATTGCGATAGGGGACGCCGCACCGGAGTTTTCCGCGGCCGACACGGCGGGCGGCTCGCTGCGGCTGGCTGATTACCGCGGCAAATACCTGCTCCTTCGCTTTCGCTACACCGCGGAGGATCCGACCGGGATCGGGCTGGGCGAGCTCAAAGCTTTGTACGACCGTTTCGGAGACGACCCGCGATTTGCGCAGCTCGAAGTATTGCTGGACGGCACTGCCGATGGGGCACGCAAGCACCGCGAGGCGATGGCGCTGCCGTGGACGATTGCAGTTCCGGGCAATTCCGGTCTGGCCGGTCTGGTTGGCAAGCTCCGCGGAACGAGCCCGCTGCCGGAAGTGTACGTGAATAACCCGACGCGGCTCATGCTCATCGGGCCTGACGGCAAACTGGTCGCCAAGAACTTCTCGGCAAAGTCAGCCTTCTCGATCGTTGCGACGGCGCTTCTGCCCGGAAAGCCAAAAATTGGGCCGGCAGTTCTCGTCGAACATCACGCGGCAGAGGATTCGAAGCCGGACGCGCCGTTCACGACCGTCCCCAATCCCTCCGCCGATCGAAACGTGGCGCGGGCCGGGAAGTTTTCAGTCATCGACGGAAAGCTCGGCGACTTCAGCGGCGCGCCGGGCGTTCTCAATGACGGGCGACTCGCGTGCAGCGCCGACGACCCGGGCGCGAGCCTGTTCTTCGATTTCGGAACTCTCGAAGGCCGCTTCCGACTCGACCTGGCCGACGCGACGCCGATCGAACGCATCAGCACCTATTCATGGCATAAGAGCCACCGCGGCCCGCAGGTCTATAAAGTCTACGGCAGCGATGGGGCAGCCCGGGAATTCGACCCCGCCCCCAGGATCGGGACCGACCCGGCGAGCCATGGATGGAAACTGATCGCGGCCGTCGATACTCGCCCCGCGCGCGGCGGCGACGGCGGCCAATACGCGGCGAATATCAGCAACGCCGCGGGCCCGCTCGGCATATACAAGCATCTGCTCTTCGTCGTCTTCGTCACTGAAACGGGGGATGATTGGGGCCACACGTTTTTCAATGAAGTGGACGTGATTCGACAGGCGGGGGGCAAATGATGTTCATCCGATCCCTCCATCCACTGTCGCATGACCTCGCAAGTCAAAAGTACAGACGAGTAAGGGTAGGATTAAGAGTAAGAGTAGGATCACGCTCTGAAGCGCACTTGGGAGCGCGTCCTAATCTTAATCCTACTCCTCTTTTCATTTTTCCGATGGGTGAACACAAGCTTCACCGCCGCCTTGGACGCGCGGCCTTTTCGCTCATCGAGTTATTGGTTGTAATCGGTATTATCGCATTGCTGCTCGGCATCCTCATACCGACGCTCGGGCTTGTTCGCGAGCGGGGGAAGGAAATCCAATGCATCGCAACGCTTCGTTCGATCGGGCAGGCCGCGGCGGCGCATTGCAACGAGCACGACCAATACCTCCCCTGCGCCGGGTGGCAGTGGAGCCCGATAGGGGGGGTCGTCAATCCGCACGGCATGGGCGATGACCAGGCCCGGCGGTACGACTATTACACCGAGGACGACGAGCGCCGGCCCCTCCCCATCACCGCGGCGCTGGCCCGCTATATGAATGTCCTGGTGAACACCAACAGCCGCCAGGCGCTGGAGAAAGATCTTGAAGGCGAAGCGATCCAGAGGCTATTTCGGTGCCCGAGCCAGCAGATCCCGCTTTCGGGATGGACGCAGCGCGACAGCGAAGGGTGGATATCGCCCGACGAGGTGAGCAGCTACGTATTCAACGAGGCGATTCTGGGCCGGCGCGATCACGACGCTCTTACGCGGCCGTTCCCCGGGGGGCACATCACGGCAATTCGCGACACTTCCAACGTATTCCTTGCCATGGACGGCCGCACGCGCGATCCGGTGGTCGACCGCTGTTTCCTCGTCTTCGACTACGGTGCCAACGATACCTTGAAGGATTGGGACAGGAACATTCAGTCGTCGTCGACTCTCGGAAAGGAGTTGATCGATTACTGGCGGCATCGCCGACGGACGAACGTTCTTTTCGTGGACGGGCACGTGGGCACGTACTCCACCGACCCGGGCGATCTCGACCAGATCAGCGTGTCGAAAGGGGTGAACTGATGCGCATCAGCGACCTCCGGCAATGGCAATGGATCATCATTTCGCTGATCGTCGGCGCGGGCGTCGGATACATCTTTCAACGGGCGAACGAGGACCTCAATGGGACCTACGGCGACCAGATCGTGAGCCAGCGGCGGTTTGAAGAAGCGCTGCTCAAGCTCGAACAGGGGCGGCCGTGCTTCACGGATGTCACGGTCCACAAGCAATACGTGCTTGACCCCAAGGGGGCGATGAAAATGGTTCACGTCGTGGCGGGTGGCTTTTGGCATCCGAAGCGGGGGGTTGGGAAAGTCGAACCCGAACGGCCTCCCGCGTTTTTCGAAGCCGACATCCCGTACAAGCCGGCGACGGACCTGGGCGGTTTGGGAAAGCCGGAGGCGGTGCGGAAATTCCAGGAGATCGTGGAACCGACGGTTATCGATTATCTCGATCTACTCGGCGAAACGCGGGGCGTGCAATACACCAACGCCTGGTGGCGGACGATGGGATTAAAATCGTGGATGCTTGCCAGCTTCCTGGTGATCGGGGTCGTGTGGCCGATTTTGGTAAACTTGCTGGAGTACGGCTCGATCAGGCGGCCCAGGGAAGAGAAGGGGATTGATCTGAGCCAGGTCAAAGCGCATGAGGACAAGCCCGCGGCGGTCGCGGTGAGTGACGAAGATCTTGACCGCCTGACCGCGCTGGAAGTGGAGTTGGAAAAGAATCTGGCCAGCGCCGCTCCTCCCACTGAGCCGCCCACCGCGGCGCAACCCAAGCCCGTGCGGAAGCTGGCGGTCGCCCCGCTTAAAGCCGCCGCGGCGGCACAGGCCGCGGAGCAGAAGGCTTTTGCCGCCAAGCAAAACGATTATTATCCCACAGAGCTCCGAGCGCCGCGCCCGCCGGAAAAGAAGCAGAAGTAGACTTTCCCCCTCTGCCCTCTCCCCGGGCTATTTATTTATCCGCAATTCCGGCCGGGGCGCCAGCGCCGCCATGCAGACGGCGAGGGGCCCGGTGGCGGCGACGAACTGCCTGGCCTTGGGGTCGAGGTAGTTAGGCTCGTAGGAGAGGCGCGCAATATATTCGCCGGGAAGGCCGGGTCCGACGTGAATGATGACGCCCCGTTTTCGGAGGAACTCCATGAGGTCGCCCGTCGCCCGCCAATCAGTGGACGGATGCCACCCACCCCCCTTCGCGACGGGGATCTTGCCCCCACCAGTGAACGGGACGATCAGCACCTTGTTCCTCTGCACCGCGGCGGCCACGTGGACATGAAAATCCCCGACCTCCGGTAATTCCTCCGCCTCCATTATTTCCAGGGCCACGCGAATGTCGGTCTGGTGCCCGGGGATTAACGTGCTCGTATACATCTTCTTGCTCCGGTTTCCTCGTTACAGGGTATTTACCATATCGAACCCCCGAGTATAACACCGCACATGGGAATCACCACGTGGAGTTTCGCCGCGACGGCGATGCTGTTTTTGTCCTTCGGGCTCAATCCCGCGCGTGGCGCTGAGGCCCCGCTCGTGATCGATGTATGGCCCGGCGCGGTGCCGGGCGAGAAGGGGGACGTCGCTCCCGAGAAGATCGACGAAAAGCCCGGCGCTCATATCAAACTTCTTACCAACGTCTCCAAGCCCACCCTCACGCTGTACCGCGCGCCAAAGGAGAAAGACACCGGCGCGACGGTGGTGATCTGCCCCGGCGGAGGATATTCGATTCTTGCATGGGACTTGGAAGGGACGGAGGTCGCCGACTGGCTGAATTCCTGCGGCGTCAATGCCGTCATTCTCAAATACCGGGTGCCGGCGCGGAAAGGACTGCCGCAGCACGTGCCTCCTTTGCAGGATGCGCAGCGGGCCATGAGCCTCGTTCGCAGCAAGGCGGGGGAGTGGGGGATCGACGAAAAGCGAATTGGCATGCTGGGCTTTTCCGCGGGGGGAAATCTGACGGCGCTGGCATGCACGAATTACGATCACCGGGCGTACGAGCCTGTTGATGACGTGGACAAAATTAGCTGCCGGCCGGATTTTGGCGTATTAGTTTACCCCGCATGGCTCGTGGAAGATGGAAAGGATCAGCTCAAGCCTGACTTTCGCGTGACTTCGCAGACGCCGCAGATGTTTCTGGCGCATGCCAACGACGACGGGATTACCGCCGCGAATTGCGCCGTGATGTATTTGGCTTTGAAGCGCGCGGGCGTGCCCGCTGAATTGCACATTTACGCCACCGCCGGGCATGGTTTTGGGCTCCGCCCGACCGATAAACCTGCATCGGCTTGGCCGCAGCGGTGCGAAGCCTGGATGAGAAGCCAGGGGCTTTTGAAGGCCGCGGATAAGGGCAAATGACCGATATTGGCGGCCCGCCGAGCGCTAATCCACTCATATTCCAGTTTCAGACAGCCACCAACCGATAAGGCAGAATGGTCCCGGCAGGCATATAAGTGCCAGCGCCGTGGAGGCTTTGGTTGGCGAGAACTTGCCGTCGCGCAGTTATTGGTCATACAGACCACAAGCGTGCGCGAAATGGGCATGCTTGATCCGCATGGGTGTGCGGATGTTGGCCGCAGGGCCCGAAAACCGCGTGTACGCGCGGATTTTCGCCGCCAGGACGGCAACCTGAGCCGTATTGGCATTGGTTTTGTTATCCGCCCCGTTCACGGGTCGGAACGGGGTGTTACGACTCTCCCTATATGGGAAGGAGCAGATATCATGGTGCATCGGAAAGGAATGGTCAGGGCTGCGGCGTTCGCCGCGCTGGCCTGTACAGGAATCGTGCGCGCCGGCGAAGGAGCTGCGGCGCAGGACCAGGGGCCCTTCTATCGTCCGCTAATGCTGGACGACGCGACGACGGCCCCGGCGACGGATCAGGCCGCGGCTCCCACGCCGCCCCCGGCGCCCAAGCCGCTCATGGCCCTCCTCGACAAGGCCGGAATCGCCAAGCCGCTGAACGACGCCGGCATCAACATCTACGGATTCGTCGAAGGCGCCTACAACTACTCCGCCAGCGCGCCCCCGGGCAATGTCATCTCGGGCCGCTTCCAGGACACCAAGCACGAACGCATCGTGCTCGACCAGATCGATCTGACCGCCGAGCGCGTCATCGACTACGCCGCCGCCGCCAAGGCTGGAAAGTTCGACATTGGCGGGCGCTTGGAGTTGATTTACGGTTGGGATGCCGGGCTGATTCACTCGAACGGCCTGTATGACAACCCCTTCAATCGCGGCGTGAGCCATGGCTACTACTCGAGCCGCACGCAGCCCGAGAACCAGTTCGACATCAACCAGGCGTACCTCGACTTCGCCGTGCCGCTGGGCACCGGCCTGCGCGTCCGGGCGGGTAAGTTCGTGACCCCGATGGGCGCTGAAGTGATCAACCCCACCGGCAACGCCCTTTACTCGCACAGCTACCTCTTCACCTTTGCCATTCCGCTCACGCAGACCGGCATCATGGGTGAATACAAGTTCGGCGACGACTGGCAGCTCGACGCGGGCATCACCCGTGGCTGGGACCAGTCGCTCCGTGACAACAACGGCGACCCCGACCTTCTCGCCACCATCACCTGGACGCCGCAGGAATCGGACTTCCTCAAGAAGTGGAATGTCGCGGTCACGTTGTCCGAAGGCCCCGAAGGCACGAAGGACAACCACGACTGGTGGACCGTCCTCGACGTCGTGGCAACCTACACGGCGACCGACAAGCTCACCTTGAAGGCCAACGCCGACTACGGCGACGCCCCACATTCAGGCCAGTGGTACGGCGTGGCGGGCTATGCCAGCTACGTCATTAGCCCGATGCTCACGCTCAACGGCCGGGCTGAGTGGTACGACGACGTGAACGGGTTCACCATCGGTGGCGGCGGTAACAACTATTACGAGGCGACTTTGGGCGTGGCGATTACGCCGTTCCCGAATAGCGACATCGGCAAGAACCTCGTGATCCGCCCCGAAGCCCGCTTCGATTACGCGAACAAGCGTTTCTTCGATGCCGGGACCGATCACTACCAGTTCACCGCAGCGGTGGACGCGTATTTCGTGTTCTAACTCTTCCCATTCGAACCTAAACCCGGAAGCCCGGGAACTGCAACGAAAGTTGCGGTTCCCGGGCTTTTCGGTTTTTTTCAGGCCCATGCCGCTGGCACAGGTTTCGACGAAAAGCCTTCGGTCATTCCGCGGACACGGCCTTCGGATACTGCGGGGGCCGGTTAATGCCAGCCTCCCAATCAGATCGATAATGACCCTTCTCATCCGTCCACGCCAGGCGCTGGGCGGTAGTGGTCGTGTAATTCGGGGTATTGCCCGTTAGGCCATAGGGATGATCCGCTGTATTGTCCGACGAACAGCCGGCCCCGAGCGTTGTCAGGACCGCGCTCCCGCCGATCAGTGCCGCGATCGCAAAAACCTTTGACATGTCGAGCTCCCTTCTGCGTGAAATGTCGGCGACAACCGTCGCCCCTCGTTCCCACCGCCGATCCGCGGCACTGGGAAAACATCACTCCGATTGAGAATTATCAAATTGCATGCCGCGACTCTCGTTTTGGGCCGCGAATTCGGGGGATGGGCAAGCGCAAATCGACGGTCGGCCCACTTGCGACCGGGCCGGCCGCCGCTACAATGCTCCCCCTCATCGCGTAAGGTGAGAGCTTTTCCGCATTCGTGCCGTGCGGAACGTCAGACCACAAGACAGGCACAACAGACAGCGGAGTACCCAATCATGGCCCGAGAAACTTCCCGCGAGCGCAGGGAAAAAGCCGAAAAGTTCCAGAACTTCAACCGCCCCAAACTCAAGATTGCCCGGACCACCGCGTCCGGCAAGACCTACATCGATTACAAGGACACCGAATCGCTGCGGAAAATGGTCAGCGGCAATGGCAAGATCCAATCCCGCAAGCGCACCGGGGCCAACGCGATGGAACAGCGCATGATCGCCCGCGCCGTCAAGCGGGCCCGCTACATGGCCCTGCTCCCGTACGTCAACGCGGTGAGCTGAGCTGGGAATTGTGTTTTTTCCGAAATCATCCAGACGCCCGGTCCGACGAGGACCGGGCGTCTTTTTTAGTGCTGGGTGCTGAGGACAGAGGGGAAGAATGCAAATTGCGAAATGCCAAATTCAAGAGTCAAAATGAGGAGCGGCGGGAGGGTGGACCTTCGGTCCAACCACTACACGGGCAGGGGAATCCGACGCCTTTCATTTTGCATTTTGCATTCGATGTTGCGCTATGCACGTTGGGTGGGGCGGGGTGGATCATCTTGGAAATTTGCTTGCAAACTGCGCGAACGATGATCCAGAATGAACGCAAGTTATCATAGGGCATGCTTGGGGCCGTGGTTGCGAGAAATGTCACACTGTGACATGTGCTCGTTTTCGGACAAGTTCATTTCTGGTAAGGACTTGAGTATTTAAAACGGCAATTTTACGATACAAAATCGCGTAATCTGTGACAAAGTGAGACATTCCGAGACACTCAATGTCACGCCTTCGTTGGAGTGCATTGAGGGCAATCGGGCGCTCGGCAGGGTTCGACGTGGGCGGTGGCGTTGCCTATACCCAGGGACTTTTCGATCTCATACTCAATGGAACTGGCGACGCGGTGGCCGCGGTCGATGTCCCAGTCGGCCGGGACCATGATGTGAAAATCCACCCAGTGGTACCGCCCGCTATGCCGATGGCGGAGCTTGTGATAGCTGCATATCTGCGGCTCATTCCCGTTCGGGCCCAGGTGGGCGTCGAGGATGGAGCGAAGCAATCTCTCGTCATTCGCATCCTGCCGGTCCATCAGCCCGCCCACCGCGCCGTGCATTAGCATCACGCCCGTGCGGCCGATGTAGAGCGACACCGCGAGGGCGGCAATGGGATCGGCGTAATTCGCGTAGCGCCAGAACGGGTGAAGGAGCCGCACGGTCAGAAGGCCGAGGATCGCCGCCATGCTGGTGACGGCGTCGCTGAGGAGGTGATGGCCGTCGGCCTCGAGAGTCGCCGAGCCCGCGCGCCGGCCCACCCGCAGCAATACCCCGCCGAGCAATCCATTGACCAGCAGGGCGATCGCCATGAGGGTCAGGCCCATGGCCAGCCCGTCGAGGTGGAGGGGTGCGTGGTGAAAGATTGCGTCGAGCGCCCGCACCGCCGACACCACCGCGGCGGAGAGGATCATGCTCCCCTCGAACCCCGCGGCAAGGAACTCGACCTTGCCGTGGCCGTACGGATGATCGACGTCGGCGGGCCGGTGGGCGATGCCCAGCGAGTAGATCGCGAACCCCGCCGCGGCGACGTTCACGATCGACTCGAGCGCATCGGAAAAGATCGCCGAGGAGTTCGTCAGAAAATACGCGACAAATTTCAGGACCAGGAGCGCGATCCCCGCGACTAGCGAAGCCGTCGCCGCCCGCCCCTCGATCTTCGGAATGTGCTTGAAGAAGCTCCGCATGAAAACCAGCCGGGAAACAAGGTGCGCCCGCGGTGCGGAGAATGACCTCCGCCCGCCCGAGCTCCGATACTACGGGATAATCCCCGTCCCGCCCAACCGCGTGCAGAAGAGCCTGCGAAGTCGCTAGGAGAACGCGGGGAATTTCATCGCAGAGGCGCAGAGGCGCGGAGCTGTGCCCGGAGCGCCAGCCCGCCTGAGCAATTGGGGAGAATGGTTGAACCGCCAAGGCGCCAAGACGCCGAGGAAGAGAATTCATTTTTGACGTCTAACCTTTGCCACGATTGGGGGAGTTCATGGGGCCATTCTCTCTCGCCTCGGCGTCTTGGCGCCTTGGCGGTTCAATCCTCCTCTTTCCAGCAATGTAGGGTGGGCCTACTCGCCCAACGTTTCTTCGTTCCGTGGGCGTGGATCCGAGGGTGGGCGAGTACGCCCACCCTTCGAGTCCTAGCGGTTAAAGCCCTTCTCCCCACAGCCAAAACCAACCGCAATCCACGCGGCATGGCAGGCAGGGCACCCCTCCGCCTCTCTGCGCCTCTGCGTCTCTGCGTTAAAATTCCCGCATCGACACGGCACGCTGCCGCCCTATATCCGATCCGCACGATTTCCTACGGTGAGACCGCCACGATCCTCGGACGTGCCTTTGGCAGTGCGAGAACGCCCAGGCAAAATCTGCAGGAAAGTTATGGTTGGGCCCGTTCACTCATTCTCAACACACGCCAAATAATGTGCGCGAAGCAGATTTCCGACGATAGATGAAGAACGACATGGG